>JAZQUR010000051.1:0-10422 GCA_045631425.1 Treponemataceae bacterium
CGTTCTTTTGGGAAAGAGAGAGGTGTGGGGAGAGAGAACCCGTTTTATCGAAAAAAATGGGTTCTCTCTCTCCACATAAGTTTCCCAGCTTTTCAAAGCTGTTCCCTCCCAATGAATTGGGAAATTTAAAATAATCTTACAGGAACGCCGTCTTTTGCAAGTTCTTGTTTGATTGAGCCAACAGTATAATCCCCACTGTGAACCATACTGGCAATTAGTGCAGCATCTGCCCTTCCCCCAGTTGGAGAAAGCACATCCTTTATATGAGCAACAGTTCCGCCGCCACCAGAAGCCACAACAGGAACAGAAACTGCATCGCTTATCATCTTTGTGAGAGTCAACTCATAACCTTCCCGAGTTCCGTCTGCATCCATTGAGTTTAACACGATTTCACCAGCCCCAAGCTCTACAGCTTTTATTGCCCAGTCCAAAGCGTCTAGTTCTGTAGCAACTCGCCCACCATTAATAAAAACACGATAACCGCTTGGCATTGTTGCGTCTTTTTTTGCATCCATTCCAAGAACGATACATTGATTTCCAAAAATCTTTGCGCCTTGGCGAATCAAATCTGGATTTTGCACAGCTTTTGAGTTCAAACTGATTTTTTCAGCGCCAGCCAAAATTGTTGACCGAATATCCTCGATTGTGCCGATTCCACCACCAACACAAAATGGGATAAAAACTTTTGAAGCAACCCGAGAAATCAAATCTAGGATTGGGCCACGTCCATTTGCAGATGCGATAATATCATAAAAAACAAGTTCATCAACGCCTTGTTTGTAGTATTCTTCTGCCATTTCCACAGGATCGCCAATATCAACATTGTTAAGGAATTTTACACCCTTTGTTGTGCGACCATCTTTTACATCAAGACAAACAATTATTCTTTTTTTTAGCATTTTGAAAATCCCCTTAACAAAGCAAGTCCGTACTGAGCAGATTTTTCTGGGTGAAATTGCATTGCATAAATGTTTCCAGAATGAATAACAGCAGGAACTTTCACGCCATAATCTGCGTAACCAGCCACAACATCAGGATTTTCTGGTTGAATTAAATATGAGTGAACAAAATAAAAATCGCTATGATTTGGAATGCCCTCAAAAATAGGAAGATTTTTCACAAAATCCACACTACTCCAGCCCATGTGAGGAATTTTCAAATCCTTTTCAGATTCTGGCAAAACTGAAGCAAAATGTTTTACGCTGCCTTTCACAAGCCCAAGACACTGTGTATCCCCTTCTTCTGAATAATCAAAAATCACTTGAGAACCAAGACAAATGCCCAAAAGTGGCTTTCCACTGGCTGAAAAATCCTTTAGAAAACTGTCAAAACCTGATTTTTGAAGTTGGTCCATAGCAAAGGCTGCTTCCCCAACTCCGGGAAAAATCACACGGTCAACATTTTCTAGCTCTTTAGGATTTTTAGAAATCTTATAATCAATTCCTAAAGCAAGCAAAGAACGTTCCACACTTTTTATATTTCCTGCGTTATAATCAACAATTCCAATCATTTTATTTTCCGATTTTTATTTTGGTTTGATATTTGGATTTCACACATTTTCAGTGCAAAACCCAAATATTATTTTATTATGCACCGTATTCTTTGTAGTAAGCGTCGATAGCTGATTTTAGTTTATCATCAATTAGGATTTTTCCGTTTACTTCTTTGTTGTAAAGTTCTTCAACAACTTCACTCATAGAAACGATAGCACGTGCTGGGAATCCGTATAAATCTGTGATTTCGTCCAAAGCACATTTTGTACCTTTTCCTCTTTCTTGGCGATTTAGAGAAACCATCAAACCTTTGATCTCAACGTTTCCTTGAGCCTTCAAAATTGGGAAAGTTTCTTCGATTGATTTTCCAGAAGTTGTAACATCTTCAATGATAACAACCTTATCTCCGTCTTTTAGTTTACTTCCAAGAAGAATTCCTGTATCACCGTGATCTTTTTCTTCTTTACGGTTTGAACAATAACGGATTTCCTTTCCGTATAATTTTGCATAAGCGATTACAGTTGCTGTACTTAGAGGAATACCCTTGTAAGCAGGTCCAAAAAGTACGTCAAAATCGTCGCCGTAGTTTTCGTGAATTGCCTTTGCGTAATATTCACCAAGTTTTGCAAGTTGACTTCCTGTAACGTAAGCCCCAGCATTCATAAAAAATGGTGATTTTCTACCACTTTTTAGAGTAAACTCACCAAATTTTAGTACATCACATTGTACCATAAAGTTAATAAATTCTGATTTGTACTGTTCCATAGTTCCCTATCCTATCATAAAATTAGAGCATATTCTAGAAAGTAAAGCATAAGTCGCTTCTTTTTCTTCCTCTGAAAAATTTTCATAAGCTTTAGAAACTAACTTTGAAGAAATTTCAGAAGTAACCTTCGTGTATTGCAAACCTTTTTCCGTCAATTTTAGATAAAACGATCGATTATCATCTTGATTTTTAATTCGCTCTACATAGCCTTCTTTTTCAAGCTTTTTTACCAAAACTGTTGTGGTTGATTTATCTCTGTGAATCCGACTTGCAATCTCAGTCATAGAAAGTTGTTCATTTACAGAAAGCTGAAACAAAATATTTCCATGAGAAGACACAAGTTCTTTTAATCCTTTTTCCTCCAATTCCTTTTTCAAAAAACTAGATGAAAGTGAATGGATTTTTGAAATAATCGACAAAGTTTTGTTGTAATTTTCCATTGCCCTATTATATCATTCATAGGTTTATAGTTCCACTAATTCCCAAATTTATTCCAGATTTTTCTGCATTTTTTTCTATAAAATACTGATAAAAAGCCTGGTTCTGGATTTCTAAATTTATCCCAAAATTGACTTTTTGAATTTTCACATCTAAAGCCATTTCCTCCGAAAAAAACTGATTTTCTTTGTAAACAAGTTTCAAGTCAGAACTCAGTTTGATATTTTCCCTTTCCAAACTATGCTGGATTTTCAAAGAATATTGATTTTCAGGATTTTCCCAAAAGTCAAAATTGGACAAAACTTGTATTTTACTATCAAGCCCCAAAGAAAGATTTCCAATTTTTAAATCAAAACTAGCATTGGAAAAAGCCTCGAGATTTACAAACTCTAGAAAATCATCAAAATTGGTTGGAGAGAGAAAAAGCTGAACATCAGAATGTGGAATAATAAACAAATCATCAACTTGGAACTGGATTTTTCCAGAAATCTTTTTATCATTAAGCCATCCATCACCTAAAGTTTTCCCAATCTGATAAAAAGAATAGTAAACTCCAAAACCAATTTTCAAATCATAATGATTTTTCGTCCACATAGGATTTTTCCCAGAATATTCTGATAAAGCCCTTTCTAAAATCCCGGAAACCCCAAAATCACTTTTCCAAAAATCCCCTTTATGTATAAAACTTGGGGTGATTTTTAACTGGAAATCATTTTCTATAAATCCACCATTTAACAAAGGAAAATCAAAATCCGAAAACAAAATCCCAAACCCAAGTGAAAAATTCCCCACTTTCAACTGATTTTCATTCAAAAAGCAAAACCTAAGCCCCGTTACATCTGCAACCCGAAACTCCAATCCCGTTTCCAAATCAACTTTCTCGAAATCAAAACTGAAAAGGCTTTTTTCAGTAAAAACGGGCATAACAAAGCTTGGCAAAAAGTTTTTATCCGAAAACCAAGAGGATTTGCTTTGATTTTGGGAAAAAGTCACATATCCCAGCGTTGATTCAAAAAGATAGGAAAGCGGGAAAGTCTTAAAATCACCTTTTACGCCAAAATCCATAAAACAAAAATGATTTTTCTCTGAAAACAAAGAGCCAAAATCCGAAAAAACAGTTTCAGAAAAGCCAGTTTCATAAGAAAAAAGATTAAATCCAACAAAAAGTCTTTCCCCCAAAAAAGAAAGCCCAAAACCAAAAGGTTGCTTCCCATCACTTAAACTTGGCAAAGTTAGACTTTTTGAAAAATTCTTGCTATCCGAAAAAAAGTTATTCCAAAGAGAAAAGTCCAAACTGCTTTTTTGAAAATACAATCCCGATTTTTCAAAATTGCCAAATCCAAAACAAAGGATATTTTCCCTTTCCTCGAAGGAAAACTCAAACCCAAGATTTTTCATCGAAGGCTGCAGGTCGCCACCTTCTTCCAAAACCAAAGCTGAATCGATTATCACATTGTCAAAAGCAAATTGGCTTTTTAGGATTTCATTTCCCACAAAATTGCTTTCCCCCAGATTCTTCAAAGAAAAACCCATTATCACCGTAAAAACAAAATTTAATATATTCATATAAAATTATATAAACAAAGTTTTACGGAATTTAATTTTTTCGGAGGAGAATTTTTGTAGAGTTTGAATGAATTTTAAAAAAACAGCCTAGAATTTTCTAGACTGTTTTCAAAAATTTTATTTTTTCAAGCTTAATCCAGTTGATACTCGCAAGTGATAATCATGGCTTTCAATTTCGGGCATAAATCCTTTTGATTTTGCTAATAAGCCAACAAAAAATCCTAGCTCACCAAAATCGCTTTCGCTTTGTTTTGGAAATACCATTAATTCCATTTCAATAGCACCACCGATTTCACCTTTTGACTCTGTAAAACTTAGATCTTTTGGTTGAGACCAAAAATGGCCCGCAACAGTTACTGAAAGCCAATCAATTGGAGAATACTGTAACAGTTTTAGCCCAAAAGCTGGGAACCAATTATTTTTATTTCCATATTGCCTTGCATAAAAACTTAATCGAATTGGACTTTTGCCACCTAAATATCCATAATAAATATTTTCATCAATAAAATCACCGAAAGGAGCTAAAGCATATCCTGTATTAAATGAAATAATGTGATTTTCATTAATAGAAAAATAAAACTTATTAAAAAACATTGGACTTATTATTGGTAAATTTAGAAAAGATAAAAATCCTACGCGTTTTCCAAATTGAATTTCCTCAGAAGAAAAATCACAAGGATCCCAATATCTTCCATATTCAGCATTTGGATTATATAAATGATGAATAAAGCCATAAACATCATGGCCAACTATATCACGTTGAAAATCATCTGTTTCTTCTTCAAGTAACTTGTTCTTTGGTGGATTATACATACCAAATAAAATAAACTCATAAGAAAAAACAGAAAGAAATCTATTTAAGTAATCTATACCACCATTTCTAAGAAAACTCTTAGAGTCATAGGTTCCCCGATCCAGAAAATACAAGTTTTTCAAAATCTTTTTGCATTAAAATGTAATCACTTTCAATACCCGATGTATGCAATCTAATGAAAGAAGGAAAATCCGTATCTCTCAAATTCTTTAGAGTAAAATCAGAAACACCTTTTACATAAGCAGCACCCTTGTCATTGCAAAGAGGTTGTGAAATAGATGCAATTCCCTTATTTGTTAATATTGATCTATGAGCTTCCTCGTGAGTAAATGGTGTAAAAACTAAATATGAAACCAAGAAATTAGGAAGTATAATTAAAGCATCATGAACAGGTTCGTTATTAAACGAAAACGAATTAAAATATATGTCGTTAAAAACACTGTAAAAACCACTGTAATTTTCTATAATTTGATGCATTGGAATATAATCAAGACTTCCATCATAAATATAGAAATTATCGATTAAACCACTTTTTGAATCATCAGCGTAAATACCACTTAGTGCTAAAATTAGCATAAAAAAACAGACAAAAACTTTTTTCATAAAAACTCCCAAAAAAAGGGGAAACCATTTTATCGAAAAAATGTTTTCCCCTCTCATATCTTATGCAAACTTCACAATATAATTCTTTTTCTTTCCGCGGCGAAGAACAATAACTTCACCTTCAATAGCTAAATCCCGAGTGATAGCAAGATTTTCGTCAGTTACCTTGTCTCCGTTTAGAGTGATAGAACCAGCGTTCAAGAACTCACGAGCTTCACGGCGGCTAGAACAGATTTTATTGTTTACAAGCAAATCAATCAAAGTTGTGCCATTATCTTCGATTTCCACAGTTGGAACATCTTTGAAACCAACCTTAATATCAGCCAAAGACAATTCTTTCACGTTTCCAGAAAATAAAGCATTACTAATATTTACAGCTTTTTCAAACTCAGCTTCACCGTGCAAATCAGTAATAATTTCACGAGCCAAAGCCTTGTGAGCTTCCCGCAATTCAGGAGCAGCTGCATTTTTTGCTTCAAGTTCTTCGATTTCTTCACGAGACAAGAAAGTAAAAATTCTCAAATAAGAACCAACCATACTATCATCAACATTGATTAAGTATTGATAAAGTTCATAACTAGAAGTTTTGTTAATATCAAGCCACAAAGCATTTCCAGCAGATTTACCAAATTTGTTTCCGTATTTGTCCAAAACCAAAGGCATAGTAAAACCGTAAGCGTCCTTACCTTCGATTTTGCGAATCAATTCAAGACCAGTTGTAATATTTCCCCATTGGTCAGCGCCTTCAGCCTGCAAAATACAGTTTTTGCTGCGGAAAAGGTGCAAAAAGTCGTATCCCTGAATCAAAGTATAAGAAAATTCTGCAAAAGTAATACCGCTTTCCAAACGACGAGAAATAATATCCTTTCCAAGCATATAGCTAACATTGATGTACTTACCAATATCCCGCAAGAAATCCAAAAAGCTAAAATCCTTCATCCAATCATAGTTGTTTACAATTTCAGCGTTTCCTTCAAAAATGCGAAGAACTTGAGCCTTAATGCCTTCAATATTTTTTTCAACAGTTTCTTTTGCAATAAGTTCACGTTCCGCAGTTGGACGAGGATCCCCAATCAAACCAGTAGCTCCACCCACCAACAAAATCGGATGATGCCCTGCCTTTGCCAAACGTTTTGCAGTAATCAAACTAGAATAATGCCCCAAGTGCAAAGAGTCCGCTGTAGGGTCAGTTCCCCAATAAAAAGAAATCTTTTCGTTATTTAATTTATCCTTAATGTCTTCGCCAGCCACATCCTTAATCAAGCCACGCCATTCTAAATCTTCATATAAAGTCATAATCACTCCAAAACTTTAACAATATTCATCTGGAGGGGCGAAGCCTCGCCCCTGGGCTCAACCTTGTCTTTTTCAAAGCCAAGTTTTCGCCACACCCCACTCTAACGGGGACACCCCGTAACGCCCCGTCCTTAAAACAAAGCAAAAGAATAATACCATTTTTTTTAGATTTTGTCATTACAGAGAAGTGTTTATCTTGTAAACAAAAAAGGCATCTAGTTTAAGGAACCAGATGCCTTGTAAAATACGAACTTAATTTGAATGAAGTTGTTTTATTTCCTTTGCAAGTTGCTCAACAGTTTCTAGAGGCAATTCTGTACAACGAGCCACTTGATCCAAAGGTAAATTCTCAACCAAAAGATTTCTCGCAGTCTCGATTTTTGAACTTTGCTTACCTTCAGCTAGCCCTTCATTGAATGCTTGCTTTTTCATCATAATATCTCTCATATTTGCTATCATATAATTTCTACCAAATTCCTCTTTTATCTTTGTTGAAGATACTATGTTGTCAATTTTGTCAGTTAATTCATCTTTTGAGACCTTGGTTGAAAGATACTCCAAAAATGATTTGATTTTCTCAGAGGTTGCATCTTTATATGCAGCAGCATTAAAAAACACAACATGTCTACCATCATTATAATCAATTCCTGGGTTTTCTTCAATTGTTTGTTTCAACGTGTAAATTGGGTATTTATCACGAAATGGATCTTTTAAGCATAGAAAAACAACATAACTATCCTTTACTTCGTCATAGCCCTTACCTCGTTCAAGTTCGCTTATATCCATGACACTTTGATAATATCGCACCCTCTTTTCTATTGCCGGGGGAATCTTTGTCTGCATTTCTAAATCGATTACACGTTCAGAATCTTTTACAAATACATCAAGTCTGATACCCTTTGTTTCGTAACGGGGCTTAAAACTTTGTTGCTTGTTTACATATTCAATATCCGCCACCCTAATATTCAACAAAAGCTCAATAATTTCCTTACAAATGTCTTTGTGTTCCTCCAACACAGTACAAAACATAAAATCATCTGTAAAATCCAAATCTTCAACAGGCTTAAAAAGCTGAATTTTCGTTTTTGTATTAATTTGCATAAAACAACTCCTAAATAAAATTAAAAAAAAACTTCTACATATTTATTATTAAAAGAGATGTTTAAAAATTTTAAAAAATTAGGTGAATATTTTGAAAAAAAATTGATATTCCCTAAAAGAAATAAAAAAGTTGTAGCCACGAAATTTTGGCTATATAATAAACATAAGAACCTCAATAATTGGAGAAAAAATATGGCAAAAACAGTAAACGATATCATGAATATAATTTTCGACAATGATATTAAAATGGTTGATTTTAAAATGGTGGATATAAACGGTCAATTCCGCCATGTAACAATTCCGGCAAAAAACTTTTCTGAAGACACAATGAAAAGTGGTATCGGATTTGATGCTTCAAACTACGGATACGCTGTAGTTGAAAAAAGTGATATGGTTTTTATTCCAGATCCAGATACTGCTTGTATCGATCCATTTTGCGAAATTCCAACTCTTTCAATGACTGGAAACGCAATGATTATCGACAAGGAAAATCGTCCTCTCGCTCAATATCCTAGAAACATTGTTTTAGCGGCTGAAAAATATATGCAAGATTCAGGTATCGCTGATGAAATGTTGATTTTGCCAGAATTCGAGTTTTATCTATTCGATAACGTTGGCTGGAAAGTTTCACCAAACTCCATCGGAATGGAAATTGATGTAGACCAAGCACACTGGAACAGCGACGTTGAAGGCAGGGGCTGTGTTATCCCAAAACAAAAAGCATATCACGTGGCAAAACCTTTTGACGCAACATACGAATGCAGAAGCGAAATGTGTTTATTGATGGAAGAAATGGGCATCAACGTAAAATATCACCACCCAGAAGTTGGAGCTGCGGGGCAATTTGAAATCGAGCCACAACTTGGAAAAATGTCAAAAATGGCAGACGCTTCAATGATGATAAAATACATCATCAGAAATACTGCTGCAAAATACGGCAAAACTGCAACTTTTATGCCAAAACCTGTTATGGGAGAAGCTGGAAGCGGGATGCACGTTCACATGCTCTTGTTAAAAGACGGCGAACCAGTTTTCTCTGACGACAATGGATATTCAAATCTAAGCCAAACTGCACATTATTTCATGGGTGGACTTTTGAAACACATCGCATCATTGTGTGCTATCACAAATCCAAGTACAAACTCTTTCAAACGCCTTGTTCCAGGATTTGAAGCACCAGTTACAGTTGGATATGCTACCTCAAACAGAAGTGCTGTTATCCGTATTCCAGCTTATGCAAAATCTCCAAAAATGCGTCGCTTTGAAATCCGTAATCCTGATGCAACTTGTAATCCATATTTTGCTTATGCTGCAATTTTGATGGCTGGTATCGACGGTATCAAAAATCAAATTGACCCACATGCAAATGGTTGGGGACCATATGATGTAAACTTGTACACTCTTTCTGATGAAGAAAAAGCTAAGCTAACAAGTCTTCCAACTTCTTTGGATCAAGCTTTGGACGCTTTGGAAAAAGACCACGACTATTTAACAGCTGGTGGCGTTTTCCCAAAAGAACTTTTGACAAAGTTTATTGCAACAAAACGGGCAGAATGTCGGGAAATGAACGCAATTCCAACTCCAGCAGAGTTTGAGAAGTATTATAACTTGTAGTAGATTTTTTTTACTTGAAAAAAAATACAAGTAAGTATATATTAAAATAAAGGAAATGCCCAAATTCATTTGGTCGTCTCCACAATTTTGCTAAAAAGCCGTCAAGTGGTGCAAGACTTTGGCGGCTTATTTTTTACTCTGTTACTTGTTAATGTAAGAGAGAACTGCAAATATAGCACTTACAATCGTAGCAATTCCTACTACAACTGAAAAAATCACAGATATGATTTTTGCTTTCATTGCATAGCCTCCCATTCTAAAATTTCTGGTATTCCCAGATTGTGAGTCGGGAGACGCCGCCTGAATTTTAGGCATTTCCAATGATTTAATTATAGATAACAACTATTATTATGTAAAGTATTTTTTATTATCTTTCTTCGTATTTGTCTAATGCGTCTTTAGTGCTTTTAATTATATTTTCTATAAATTCAATTTGTTTTTCATCACATTCTGAAAGAATATCATTTATTTTTTTATTTGTAGATTCGCCTTTTTTTTCAAAAATTAAATCATCTGTATTCACTTCTAAAATTGTTGCCAAATCAACTAAAACTTGTAAACTTAATTTTGTGCTACCAGTTTCAATATGACTCATATGGGTTGTCGAAATATTTATTTTTTCCGCTAATTGTTCTTGTGACAAATTTTTGAGTTTTCTGTATTTTCTTATTCTTTTACCAATTTCTTCGTAATTCATAGCCTATCAAGTTTAAATATACTTGAATTATATA
>JAZQUR010000052.1:0-3484 GCA_045631425.1 Treponemataceae bacterium
TGACGCAGAAATTTGGGAAACACGTAAAGCTCTTAAACAACGCTTAATCGACTATATTAAAGCTCGTTTCACAGAAACATGGTTGAAAAACCAAGGTGACCCAGCTCGTATCGTAAGCCTATCTGAAAACATCAACCCTAACGCATTAACAATTGGTTTCGGTCGTCGTTTCGCAACTTACAAACGTGCACACCTATTATTCACAGACCTAAACCGTCTTGCTAAAATCGTTAACAACCCTAACTATCCAGTTCAATTCTTCTTCACTGGTAAAGCTCACCCAGCTGACGCTCCAGGACAAAAATTGATCCAAAACATCATCGAGATTTCTCGTCGTCCAGAATTCCTAGGTAAGATTATCTTCTTAGAAAACTACGACATGGCTCTAGCTAAACGTTTAATCTCTGGTGTTGATATTTGGTTAAATACTCCTACTCGTCCACTAGAAGCTTCTGGTACATCTGGTGAAAAAGCAGAAATGAACGGTGTATTAAACTTCTCAGTACTTGACGGATGGTGGTATGAAGGTTACCGCGAAGGTGCAGGTTGGGCTCTTACTGACAAACGTACATTCGTTAACCAAGCACAACAAGACCAACTTGACGCAGCTACTATCTATTCAATGCTAGAAAACGAAATCATTCCATTGTATTTCGCTAAAAACAGCAAAGGATACTCTCCAGAATGGATTCAATACATTAAGAACTCTTTAGCTAAGATCGCTCCTATCTACACTACAAAACGTATGTTAGATGACTATATCGAACGTTTCTACAGCAAACAAGCTAAACGTGCTAAAGCTCTTAAAGCAAACAACTGCGCTAAAGCTAAAGAAATCGTTGCATGGAAAGAAAACATGGCAGCAAACTGGGATAACATCGAAGTAATCGAATCATCTGTAAACGATATGTCTCACTACATCGCTGACACAACTGATAAACAAATTGTTACTGTTACTGTTGATGCTAAACAAGAAAGCGTTGCAAATGGTCTAGGATTCGAACTAGTTATCGTTAAAATGATTGATGGTGCTGAAAAACTACACAAAGTAGTTCCATTCACAGAAGTAAAAGTTGAAGGCTCTAAAGTAAATGCAAAACTTGAAATGACTCCTACAACTGGTGGTTCATTCAAATGTGCAATTCGTATGTATGCTAACAACGAAGCACTTCCTCACCGTCAAGACTTCTGCTACCTACGTTGGATTTAATCTTATCCGATTATATAGCACTGAAGCTCCCAAATTACTGGGAGCTTCTTTTTTTTATACATTTACAAATAATTTTATTCATATCTAATATTTTTATATTAATTTTGTAGATTGTGTATAGTGCATACTAAGCAAACTCAATATGAACAAAAATAGATTCTTCCTTTTCGCCATATTTACACTTGCGTTACTACTGAGTAGTTGTAACGTAACTAAGTATGTTCCTGAAGGGAAATATCTATTGGACGAAGTAAAAATTTCTACAGACAACAACGAATTGAAAGATACAGACTTTAGTATCTACCTTCGCCAACAACCAAACTTAAAACTATTTAATTTCATTCCATTCAATTTAGGACTATATAGTTTGTCAAGTCCTGATACAACATTGTGGATTAATCGTTTCCTACAAAAAATAGGCGACGCACCTGTTATATACGATTCTACATTGGTAAATACCTCTGCATCCGAACTAAAAAAAGCAATGAATAACAAGGGTTACCTTCATGCAAATGTAGAACACAATACCACATATAAAAATAAAAAAGCAAAAGTAGAATATAAAATCATCTCAAATCAACCATACAGGATCAATGACATTAAATATAGAATAAAGAACGAAGAAATAGAAGATATCATACTTAAAGACACAACAAATTCTTTAATACAAAGAAATAGTCTATTCGACATAGACATACTTGAAAAAGAAAGAAAACGAATAGCAGAACTCCTAAGAACCAAGGGATACTTCTATTTCGATAAGGAATACATTGGATTTGCAGCAGACACCACAGTAGGCAACAAACAAGTTAACTTAAACATGATTGTTAGACCTATGAGACAGCTCACAGGGAAAGATACATTCGTAAACATAGAACACGAAACATACAATGTTAGAAATATAAATTTCTTCCTAACAGATGACGCATTATCATTGTCGAGCGACAGCGTGCTAAATTCACTAACCTACGAGAAATATAAAAACATTAATATATATTCCAACAACGACTTTGTTAGAAAAAGCACCTTACACAATTTTACAAGCATAAATAACAATTCGCTGTACAACGAAGAAACAGTTGACCAAACTTATGCAAAACTAGCGGGGCTAAAAATTTTCAAATACCTAAATATTGCATTTAAAGAAGCAGAAGACAGCATCAGGATAATTGAAAATGGAGTGCAACAAGACAGTTTGCTTTATGGTATAGAAACATCATCTACCAACGACACCATTAGAGTAAAGCAATTGGATTGTAATATTTTATTAACTCCAGACAAACTACAATCATATAGTTTTGAGTTGGAAGGGACAAACAACGAAGGTGACTTTGGTATTGCAGGAAAATTACAATACAACCACAATAATATTTTCAAAGGAGGAGAACAATTTAAATTTCAAGTACGTGGAGCAAACGAATCTATTATAGGTAACCGTTCAATATGGGAAGTTGGTACAGAAGCGAGCATCAAATTCCCTACCATATTATTCCCATTTGTTACAAGAAAATTCTTCCAAGACAACACTTCCAACACCGAGATTCACGTAAACTTTAGTTATCAAATACGTGATGAATATTCACGTATGATAGCAGGTCTTGGTATGAGATACAATTGGCAAACAAAGAAAAATATAAATCACTATGTAAATGTAATAGACCTAAACTATGTCTATCTCCCATATATTTCAGACAACTTCAAACAAACAATTAACAACTCACTGCTGAAATATAGTTACGAAGACCACTTTATAATGAGTGCAGGTTATGGCATTTCATTTACAAACAAAAAGAGTGAATCATTTAAAAACTTTTACAACATTCGTGCATCTGCAGAAATAGCAGGAAATTTATTATACGGAATTAGTTCTGGAACAAATGCAAATAAAGACGAAAACGGTTCCTACCTATTAGGATACATTCCATTTGCCCAATATGCTAAAGCCGACTTCAATTTTAGTTACACACACGTAGTAAATAAGAAAAACTCTATTGTATATCACTTAGGTTTGGGAGCTGGTGTTCCATATCTAAACTCCACTATCCTACCTTTCGAAAAACGCTACTACAGCGGTGGAGCCAATAGTGTTCGTGGTTGGTCGGCTCGTTCATTAGGACCAGGTTCCTACAATGCAGGCACAACTATCGACTATATGAAACAGTCTGGTGATATTAAACTAGACCTTAACGTAGAATATAGAACCAAACTAGTTTGGTTACTAGAACTTGCGGCATTTATTGATGCAGGTAACATTTGGACACTAAAAGACGAAGG
>JAZQUR010000053.1:0-18439 GCA_045631425.1 Treponemataceae bacterium
AAGATGGAATCTTAAAAACAGATGTACGACTACCACCAATTGAAAAGCAAAAACAGTTTCTTTCATTTATAAAGCAAATCGACAAATCAAAATTTGAAAGTAATTATAAGGAGTTAGCAGCATGAACAATATAGATTTTAAGAAACTGGGTGATTATGTAAAGATAAAAACGGGAAAGCTTGATGCCAATGCAAGTTCTGAAGATGGAGAATATCCATTTTTTACGTGTTCGATTGAACCGTTGAAGATTTCCTCTTACAGTTATGATTGTGAATGTTGTCTTGTCGCTGGAAATGGAGATTTAAACGTAAAATATTACAATGGGAAATTTGATGCTTATCAGAGAACTTACATAATAGAGTCTCTTGATAAAGAAAAACTTGATGTAATGTATTTATATTTTTTCCTTAGTTCATATATTGAGGTTTTAAGAAAACAATCTATAGGTGGAGTTATAAAATATATAAAACTAGGAAACCTTACGGATGCATTGATTCCTATTCCAGAACTATCGAAACAAAAGGAAATATGCCAAAATCTCATAAAAGCTAAAAAGATTCTTTCTTCAAATGAAAATCTATTATCCAAATACGACACTCTAATCAAATCCCGATTTATCGAGATGTTTTCTTCACAAAAAGATTCCTTTCCGTTTTGCACACTTGATACAGTTTCATCAAGAATATTTGCAGGTGGAGATAGACCAAAAGAGACATCAGAAACTAAAAATGATGAATTTCAATATCCTGTTTTTGCAAATGCTGAGACAAACAAAGGTTTATTGTGTTATTCAAAAACATACCAAGTTGAATTACCTTGTGTAACAATAGCAGCACGTGGCTGTACAGTAGGATACACAGAAGTTAGAAATGAAAAATTTACACCAGTTGTACGATTATTAACAATTATACCTTCAAAAGAAATAATACCTCTTTTTCTAAAATATTATTTGGATTTAGAGATGAAAATAGAAGGTAATGGAGCTGCCCAACCTCAACTAACAGTACCAACTGTAAAGAAATATCAAATATATGTTCCTCCGTTATCCCTCCAAAACGACTTCGCCTCTTTCGTTCAACAAATCGACAAATCAAAATTTGCCATACAAAAGTCGTTGGAAAAAGCTGAAAGTTTGTATAAATCACTTATGCAGGAGTATTTTGGATAAACATTATACGCTTACTACTTAAGGAGCGTATATGAAACAAACATTAATTCGACAAATCCAGCAGGAAATGGCTGGTGTGTTAAACAATGCTCAAAGACAAAAATTAAAAGAAGTCCTAGAGCATTGTTTTTTTTATGTGGATGTTGTTAGTTTAGAAAATCAATCTTTGTCCCAAACTAAAAACAATCAAACTTTAAAAGAAGAATTTCTTTCTGCAAAGCAAGTGGAAGGATGTTCTGAGCGTTCTATCAATTATTATAGTTCAACGCTTGATAATTTGATAAAAACTTTACAAAAAGCATTTAATCAAATTGAAACTGAAGATTTGCGTGTTTATTTAAGCGAATATCAAAAGAAAAACAATGCTTCCAAACAAACAATTGATAACATTCGGCGTATTTTATCAAGTTTTTTTACGTGGCTTGAAGATGAAGATTATATCTTAAAAAGTCCTGTTCGAAGAATTCACAAAATCAAAACCACAAAACAAGTAAAAGAGACTTATTCAGATGAAGCCTTAGAACGCCTTAGAGATAATTGTAAATGTATTCGTGACCTTGCAATTATTGATATTCTTTCATCTACAGGAATGAGAGTTGGTGAACTTGTAAAACTAAATAGAATGGATGTTGATTTTACAAACAGAGAATGCGTTGTTCTTGGAAAAGGTTCAAAAGAAAGGATTGTATATTTTGATGCAAGAACAAAACTTCACCTGCAAAATTATCTTAATACTAGGTATGATGAAAACCCTGCTTTATTTGTAAGTTTGCTAAAACCTCATAAACGCCTTGAAATTGCAGGAATTGAAATAATGCTTAGAAAACTTGGACGGAGTTTAGAAATAAACAAGGTTCATCCTCATAAGTTCAGGCGGACTTTGGCAACTCGTGCTATTGATAAAGGTATGCCAATTGAACAAGTTCAAAAACTTTTGGGACATCAAAAAATTGATACAACCATGGAATACGCAATTGTTGACCAACAAAATGTGAAAAATTCTCATAAAAAGTATTTGAGCTAGATTGAACCTTAAAACAAATCGATAAATCGATTTATCCCGATTTATCGAGATGTTTGGAGATCCGACTACTAATCCAATGAATTGGGATACTGTAAATATAAGTTCATTATTAACAGCCAATGCTTCCAATGGCTTCTTTGCTAAACGAGATGAATATACAGAAGATGGAAATGTAGAAGTTTTAGGTGTTGTTAATATTGTAAATACTATGTATTCAAAAATTGATCTTCTCCCAAAAACTAATGCTTCTGAAAAAGACATTAAAAAGTATTCTGTAAAATATGGAGATATGCTGTTTTGCCGTTCATCTTTAGTAGCTGAAGGAATAGGAAAAGCATCCATTGTTTCTGAAAATATAAATAAAACTATCTTATTTGAATGTCATGTAATACGTTTAAGACTAGATTTAAATAAATGCGTTCCTGAATATATGCAAATGTTATCAACAACTTCTTTTTTCCGTAATCAAGTTTTAAAACATGCAAAAACATCAACTATGACAACAATTGGACAAGATGGAATCTTAAAAACAGATGTACGACTACCACCAATTGAAAAGCAAAAACAGTTTCTTTCATTTATAAAGCAAATCGACAAATCAAAATTTGAAATAGAAAAAATCCTAAAAATGGTGTATAATAAAACATCTTGTTTAATAAAAATAAAGGCTTCTATTATGGCGAATTTTGATTTTCTATCTTACGACAAAAATTATTCATCTTTTAGCCAAATGGCTGTTCAAGCAGAACTTCAATATAACAAAAATACTGTTTTTGCGGCTTTTGCAGCACGCAAATCATTAGAACAAGCAGTAAAATGGATGTATTCAGTTGATCCAGATTTGAAAAAGCCTTATGACGATTCTATCCAAGTTTTAGTTCACGAACCAACATTTGTAAACGCAGTTCCTTCAAATATCCGTCATGATATGCAAATTGTTATAAAAGTAGGAAACAGTGGTGTTCATGATACTTATGCCGTAGAAAAAAAATACGTTTTGCTTTCATTAAAAGCACTTTTCAACATTTTAAATTGGGTAGACTATACATACGGTGAAGATTATAAACAACGCACCTTTAGTGAAGACGCAATTCCAGCGAACAAAGCTGTTATAAAAGTAAAAAAGCCTACAACAGATGAATTTAAAGCTTACAAAGAAGAATTAGAAGCAAAAGACAACACTATTGAAGAATTAAAAAAACAATTAGCCCAAGCCTTAGCTTCAATTCAAAATAACAAAGAAAATCCATCAACAAAACCAGAACTCAAACTTGAAGACTTAAATGAATTCCAAACAAGAAAAATGTTTATCGATGAAGATTTAAAAACTCTTGGCTGGAAAATTGATCAAGTTCAAGTTGTAGAAGAATATTTCATAAATGATATGGAAAACATTCCTGGAAAAACTGGAAAAATTGATTACGTATTATTTGGAAAAGATGGAAATCCTCTTGCTGTTGTAGAAGCTAAAAAAACTACAAAAGATCCTAACATTGGGAAACAACAAGCTGTTTTATATGCAGATAGTCTTGAGCGAAAATTTGGTCGCCGTCCATTTATTTTCTACACAAATGGATTTGAAACTTTCCTTTGGGACGACACACAATATGCACCTCGAATGGTAAGCATGATTTTTAGTATGGACGATTTGCAAAAACTGATGGACAGACGTTCTCTTTTAAAAGATTTGAACCAAGTAAAAATCAACACAGATATTTCTGGTCGTCCTTATCAAATGAAAGCTATTCGTTCAATTTGTGCAGAAATTGAAAAGAAAATCCGCAAA
This sequence comes from Treponemataceae bacterium, assembly GCA_045631425.1. Taxonomy (GTDB): domain Bacteria; phylum Spirochaetota; class Spirochaetia; order Treponematales; family Treponemataceae; genus Treponema_I. The sequence continues at coordinate 3,979 of JAZQUR010000053.1, forward strand.
TTTCTTTTGGTTATGGCAACTGGAACAGGAAAGACCAGAACCGCTGTAAGTATCGTTGATGTTTTGAGTCGTGGACATTATGTTTCAAATGTTCTTTTCCTTGCAGACAGAATTCAACTTGTAGAACAAGCTTATGACTCATTCCGAGAAAATTGTCCTGAAGTAACTGTTTGTAATCTTTTAGATCCAAAAGACAAAGCCGAAAACAAAGGTGCTAGAATTGTTTTTAGTACTTATCCAACAATTTTAAACGCAATTGATACAGAAAAAAACAAAGATGGAAATAGAATTTTTACACCAGCTCATTTTGATTTAATTATCATAGATGAAGCTCACCGTTCTATTTTCAAAAAATATCGTGCTATTTTTGAATATTTTGACTCTTTCTTGGTAGGTTTAACAGCAACACCTCGTAAAGATGTTGATAAATCAACTTTTGAGTTTTTTGAATTGCAAGATGATGTTCCAACTGATGTTTATGAATACGAAACCGCTGTTGCAGCAAATTATTTAGTTCCTTATCACGCAATCGAAAAAACTTCCACATTCCTTGATGAAGGAATTAATCTTGATACTTTAAGCGAAGAAGATTTAGAAAAAATCCGTAATCGCGAAGAAGGTGAAGAACCTTTTGAAGAAATTCCACCAAAAGCAATTAATGAGTATGTTTTTAATGAAGATACAACTCGCCAAGTTCTTGAAGATTTAATGTCAAAAGGTATAAAAACTGGTGGCGACAAACTTGGAAAAACAATCATCTTTGCCTATAACAAAAATCATGCGCAACATATTGTAGATACTTTCAATAAATTCTGGCCACAATACAAAGGAAAAATGTGCCAGAGAATTATTTGTGATGACACAAAAGTAAAATCCACTATCAAAGAGTTTAAGAAGTCAGATTCTCAACTTCAAATTGCTGTAAGTGTAGATATGCTTGATACAGGCGTTGATATTCCAGAAGTTTTAAATCTAGTTTTCTACAAAAAAATCCGTAGCAAAATTAAATTTTGGCAAATGATTGGGCGAGGAACCCGTCTTGCTCCAAATCTAGAATGTCATGATGAAACAGGCTCTTATGTTGGAAAGAAGTATTTTTATATTTTTGATTACCTTCGAAACTTTGAATTTTTCCGTGAAGAAAAAAATGGGATAGAAGGAAGTTCAGCAAAATCATTAAGTGAAAAAATATTTTCTCATAAGTGTAGCGTCATAAAACTTCTTCAAGATTCTGCTTGGGCAGATCAAAAATTTATTGATTATCGTGACCAGCTTGTAAAAGAAGTTCTTGAGCAAACAAAGGCTCTAAATACAAAACTTACACCTGTTCATCTTGTTTTGAAACACGTTTTGAAATTCCAAAATGAAAAATCTTTTGAATGTCTATCTGATGAAGATGTGCTTAATCTTTCAAAATATGTAGCTCCTCTAGTTTTCAATGGAGAACTTGACCAGTACGCAAAGAGTTTTGATAATTTCTGTTATGGAATAATGGAAGCTCAATTAGGCTCGAAATCAATTAGTATGTTCCGTACAAAAATTAAAACAGTTGCAGAAAAATTGTTAAAAAGAGCAACTATTAAAGCTGTTCGAGACCATTTACCAAGATTACAACATCTTGCAGTTTCTTCTTATTATGATGGATTGAATGTTCTTGATTATGAAGAAATCCGAAAAGAGATTCGAGAATTAGCGCAATTCTCAGTGGACATTGGTCATGATCCAATTTTTGTAGATTATGAAGATGAGGTAGTAGTTATCGATGTTCCAGAAGGTGCTCCTGAACCTACACCTGCAGATAAATTCGAAGAATACAAAAAGAAAGTAAATGCGTATCTTTCAGCACATATGAATGATGACGCCATAAACAAACTTCGAACAAATAAACCTCTAACACAAGAAGATTTTGATAAATTGAATCACATTTTCAAAGAAGAACTTGGAAATGAAGAAATGTTTGAACAATTGGTGGGTGATAAATCTTTAGGTATTTTTATTCGACGTGCCACAAAAATGGACAAGAACTCAATAAATAATTTTTTTGCAGAATTTATTAATGATGCAAATATGAACAATATGCAAATTGAATTTGTTCAACGCTTAATTGATATTATTGTTGAACAAGGTGAAATCAATATGGAAGCTTTAATGAAAGGTCGAGCTCCTTTTGATAGACCTAAATTTTTTACATTGTTTGGTTCTGAAGCACAAAACAAAATTTTTGCTGTTGTTAGAAGCATAAATGAAAATGCAAGAAAGGTTGCATAAAAAAACTTTAATTAAACTCTTTAAGTAAACCTCTCTTAAACATGAGTTCAGACAACTATGAAAATTCTCGTTTAGCTTTAATCGGACGTCCTTGTCCGACTTGGTAGACAAGAAAAGATGGTAGATGGCTTATATGCTTGAATGAGAGCATATAAGTTTTTTTTTGCACAAAACTTTATTCTTTAACATTTAATCTCTGAATAGTTTACTATTTCTCCATTTTTTTATAGAATATAAAACTAAGGCAGTTTTTATATATCAATTTCTGCCAACTGTTTTCAAAAAATAAAAGAGGTTTTATGTCTACCGAAAAACGCAAAATCGACGAAAACACTTTGGATGCACTTTTGCATCTTTCTCGTCTATCACCAGAAAGTACAAATATGGAAGTTTTAAAAGGTCAAGTTGACCAAATTGTTGAATATTTTGATATTCTTTCCCAATATGATGATAGCCAAAATCCTTATGACGCTTATCCTTCTACAGTTGCCACAGAATTACGTGACGATGAAATTGTAAAAGGTCTTGAAATTCCTGATGTGAAAAAAATGACTAGCGAATTTATGGACGGATATTTCCGCGTTCCAAAAGTTTTAGGAGAAGGAGCATAATTTATGACAGTTTTAGAATCTCGTAAAGCTTTAATCGAAGGTAAAATCACAGCCTTAGAACTTGTAAATAAAACAATTTCAGAATTCGAAAAAGATAAAGAATCAGCTCTTCCTCTAAATGCATTTTTGGAAATCTATAAAAATGTTGTAAAAATGGCAGAAGCTGCTGATGCAGAAATCGCTGCAGCTCGTGAAAAGGGCGAAATCGAAAAACTTTTTGAAGAAAAACCTCTTCTTGGAATCCCTTTTGCTGTAAAAGACAATATCTCTGTAAAAGGCGAACACTTAACTTGTGCAAGTAAAATCTTAGCTGGATACACAGCTCCATACAACGCCACAGTTATTTCTCGTCTAGAAGCTGCTGGTGCTATTCCAGTTGGTCGTTGTAACCAAGACGAATTTGCTATGGGCTCATCCACAGAATATTCAGCTTATGGAGCTACAAGAAACCCTGTAAACCGAGAATACGTTTCTGGCGGTTCTTCTGGTGGTTCTGCAGCCACTGTTGCTGGTGGACAAGCATTATTTGCTCTTGGAACAGAAACAGGTGGTTCTGTTCGCTTACCAGCAAGTTATTGTGGTGTTTACGGACTAAAAACAACTTACGGTGTGCTAAGTCGCTGGGGTGTTGTGGCTTTTGGTAGTTCTCTAGATCAAGTTGGACTTTTCGGGAAAACTCCATCAGATATCGCTTTACCACTTTCTGTAATGTCTGGTGTAGACTTCTATGACGACACATCTGTTGATTTCCCTGCAAAAGAAGAGCTAAAAGCTGAAACTCTTTCAGGCTTAAAATCATACACAGACTTTGATAAACTAAAAATCGCCATTCCAAAGCAATTTATGCAAAACCAAGGAATGGACGCTGAAGTTCTAAAAGTATTTGAAGATACAAAGGAATGGTTTATTTCAAAAGGTGCAACAGTTGATGTTGTAGACCTACCAATTTTGGATACTTCAATCGCTGCATATTACGTTATCGCATTAAGTGAGGCTGCAAGTAATCTTTCTCGCTTTGATGGAATCCGATACGGAAGTCGCCAAGATCCAGGAGAAGGTTATGACGAACTTTACATCAAAACAAGAAGTGAAGGCTTTGGTCCAGAAGTAAAACGCCGTATCGTTATTGGAAACTACGTTTTAAGTGAACAATTTTCTGGAGATTGCTACAAAAAAGCTATGAGCGTTAGAGCTCGTATGCAAGCAGAAATCTCAAAATTGTACGAAACATACGATTTGATAATTAGTCCAGTTTGTCCTACAGCCGCATTTAAACTCGGTCAAAAAGTAGACGACCCAATGGCTATGTATCTTTCAGATATGTTTACAATTTTCGTAAATCTTTCTAGAACATGTGCAATATCTGTTCCAGCAGGATTTAAATCAGCTGATAAAGACGGCACAAAACTACCAGTTGGTATCCAATTCGCAGGTCCAATGTTTAGTGAAAAGAAATTGCTAAATATTGCACAAGCATGGGAAGAAGAACACCCAAATCAAGCAACTGGAATGGAAGGATAAGACTATGATTGAAAAATATAGAATCGTAATTGGATGCGAAATCCACTGTCAGCTTACAACAAAAACAAAAGCATTCTGTGCTTGTGAAAATAAATACGGCGGAATGCCAGATACAAGAGTTTGTCCAGTATGTCTTGGGCTTCCTGGTGCTATGCCTCGTGTTAGCAAGGGCTACGTAGAAATGGGCGTTGTGGCTGGAACTGCTTTGAATTGTGGAATTTCACGTTTTACAAAGTTTGACCGCAAACACTATTTTTACCCAGACTTGGCAAAGGGTTACCAAATCACACAGTATGATATTCCATTGTGTAAAGACGGATTTGTAGACCTTCCATATATCAAACTTCCAGAAACTTCTCAGCCTGGTGGGGAAAACTACTACGACAAAACATTTGCTGGTGAAAACAATAATATCGACAACATGTACAAAAGAGTTCGTGTTGAACGCATCCACCTAGAAGAAGACGTAGGAAAATCTCTTCACCTAGAAGGAAAATACAGTTACATCGACTACAATCGTTGTGGAACTCCACTTATCGAAATTGTTACAAAGCCAGATATGAACAGCCCAGAAGAAGCTGCTTTATTTATGGAAACTGTGCAAGAAATCCTACGCTATGTTGGTGTAACAAACGGTAATCTTGAAGAAGGAAATATGCGTTGTGATGCTAACATCAACCTAACTGTTTGGGAAGATGGAAAAGAATATCACACACCAATTAGTGAAATCAAAAACTTAAACTCATTCCGTGCAATCAAAGATGCATGTGCTTACGAAGCAAAACGTCAATTAGATGAATTTATCAATGATAGACAACCATTTGACCCAGGTTTCAAAAACACAATGGGATGGGATGAAGTAAACGGAAAAACAGTTGTACAACGTACAAAAAATAGTTTCGTAGACTATCGTTTCGTTGTAGAGCCTGATATTAAGCCATTTAGCTTGTCAGAAGAATTTATCACAGAAAACGCTGCAAAAGTTGGTGAACTTCCAGAACAAAAGCGCCAACGTCTAAAGAAAGAATTTGGACTAAGCGATTTTGATGTGGAAACTCTAACATCATCTAAAGCTTTAGCAACTTGGTTTGAAGATGCAGCAAAAGATTCAAAAGACGTTAAAAAAACTGCAAATATCATCCTTGCAGAACTTTTGGCAGTTCTAAACGAAAAAGAACAAACAGTTCTTGATTTAGAAATTTCACCAAAACACATTGCAGAACTTTCTAACGCTATGGCAGAAAACAAAATCACTTCAAAACAAGGAAAAGAAGTTTTCGCCGAAATGATGGAAACTGCAAAACTACCTTCAAAAATCATCGAAGAAAGGGGAATGGTAGTTGTTTCTGACACTGGTGCAATCGAAACATACGTAAAAGAAGTAATTGCTGAAAATCCAAAAGCTATTGCTGACTACAAAAACGGAAAAACAAACGTTGTTGGTTGGTTAATGGGTCAAGTTATGAAAAAATCTGGCGGTAAGGCAAGTCCAAAAACTGCTACAGAATTGCTAAAAGCAGAACTAGAAAAAGCCTAATTATAAAAAACTTTTCAAAGTGATATAAAATCCTCAATGTGATTTGGGGATTTTTTTTCAGAGTACAGGGGAATAATGAATCAAGAAGCAGTTTGTTGGCTAAAAAACGAAATAAAAAAACGCTATGGCAATGTAAAACGTGCTCGTGGAATCTATCTTTACACAGAAAAAGGTGTTCGCTTAACAGATTGTTATTTAGATGGTGGACGGGGCATCTTAGGCCATGGCGGCGGCAAAGCAAAAACTGCTTTCAAAGATTGTTTTGAACGTGGCGCAAACGGATTTTACGATTCTGGGCTTTTACCAGCCTTTGAAAAATCTGTAAAAAAGTTGCTCCCAGCAGAATACACTGAAATTCGCTTGTACTCAGAAAAAACTGCCGCCATGTTGGGGGAAACTAGCTTTTCTTTAGATGGCGCTTCAAAAAGTTCCCAAAAGAAAGCTGATCCAGTTTTGTGGCGGCCTTGGCTAGACTTCGCTGGAAAAATTACTGAACAACCAACTGGTTATCCAAAAATAGAAGTTGTTTACAACGTAACAGGAGATTTTCCAGCCATAGTAAAAATAGTGCCGCCATTTACTTACGCCACAGATATTTGCGTGTACGCTTTTTCAAATGCGTGTAGCGAAGAAATGCTGCAAAATCTTCCTGAAAATGATGTTGTTCCTTCTCCTTTACTTGCAGCCTATACTCGTGGATTTTACGATTTGCTAAATAGCTTTAGTCTATTTACAGAAAAGGATTTTAAGGCAAATTCTAAGGCATTAGAGCCATTTTTTACAAGAAATCAATGTTATTTATTCCCAAAAATTCCTGAAACACAATACAAGGATTTTGTGCTAAAATGTCTAGAGGCCGGAATTGTTATTTCTCCAGATTATAACGAACCTTCGATTATTCCTTGGAGAGCAAATCCTGGGGATATTAAGAAAATTGCACATTTGGAAATATAAGGTTTGCGTTGCAAACAGTGAAACAGAAAAATCGAAAATATTGGAGAGAATATGACACAGCCAGAAATATTGATTTACATCATAAAATTGATTTTAGGCGGAATTGCTGCTTTTTTAGCAATTTTGGTTTGGTCCAAAACTCGTGACGGTGCTTGGTTTTTCCTTGTTTCAGGAACAATTTTGTCCTACTGTAGCATCGTTTTCGATATGCTAAAATCCTTTGGAATCCTAACAAAATCCTTTTATCTTGTTTATGGAATTCCAATAATTGATTTATGTTTTATTGTGATACCTACATTGTTTTTCATTATAGGTTTTATTATCATGATTGCGAAAAGTAAGTACTAAACTTGTCTTTGATAATTGTATTTTATTTATCTATAAGACCTGTTTCTACTTGAAATATATTAATATCTTTTTTATTATATACCGTAATAAATCTGAAATATTTTATCCTTGGGAAATCAAGTTATGAAAAAAATTATATCTATTTTATTAATGCTAATTTTGTTTACATCTGGAGTTTTGTTTGCTCAAACAATTCTTACAGCAAGTGATTATTTTAAGTCAGTTTCCGAATTTTATGGAACAATAAATGATTACACAGCAGATGTAACTATCGTTGCAAATAAACAAGAAATGGAAGGCTTCGTTTCTTTTAAAAAGCCAAATTTATTGAGAATTGATTTTACATCTCCACAAGATCAAGTAATCGTTTTTACTGGTGAAAACTTAACAATTTATCTTCCAACTCATGACTCTGCAATGGTTCAAGCTTTGGAACAAAATACAGATCCTTCAGCAACTGGCGCAAATCTTGCAACTCCACAAGGGTTGTACTTGTTAAGCCGATATTACTATGTTTCTTATGAAATCGGTCAAGCACCAGTTCCTTACGAAGAAGGTTCTGACGAAATGGTTATTAAACTAATTCTTTCACGAAAAAACCTTTCAGAAGGATTTAAGACAATTAAACTTGCAATTTCTGCTGATACAAAGCTAATTCGTTCTGTGGAAGCTGTTCAAGCTGCAACCGACGAAGTATTTTTATTTGAGTTTGATTCATATACAATAAACCAAGGAATTCCTGCAGAACGATTTGTTTACGACTATCCATCTTCTGCAAACAGTTACTACAACTTTTTATTCAGTGAATAATATTTTTTGAGAGAGAAGAAATGGAAAGTTTTGGAAAAATTTTAAAAACAGTTAGAGAAGAAAAACAAATTGATATTGAACAAATCGCAAGTGAAACATCTATTTCAAAAGAATACTTACTTGCTCTAGAAGAAGAAAATCTTGATATTATTCCGGGAACTACATATACAGCGGGATTTTTAAGAAATTACTCAGAATATCTTGGTTGTGATACAAAATATTTATTAAGCTTATATCACGCAAAAATGTTGCAAGATACACCAACTCCTCCAGAACTTTTACAAATTGGAAAAGGTCCTGCTAGAATTATTATTTGGTCACTTGTTGGGGTTTTAGTTTTAGCTGGTTTGATTTTTGGTGGAATTTCTCTTTATAAACATTTGGATGCAAAATCAAAAGAAGGCGTTACAGTTGTAAATATGGAACGTTTAGAAAATCGTACATATATTGTGTCTTACGATCCAATTACAGTTCGTGTTTACGATGGCGACATTTTACGCATTCCTTTTATTTCTGGGGATGTTGATGTTGTGGTTCAATCTTCAAAAGACGATTTGCGCTTAGAAACTTCAATCGGTGTACAAGTTGTAGAGTTAGGTGAAGAGCTAAGCCTTGATGTAAACGGAAACGGCGTTGCTGATATCAGTTTGTTTGTTTCAGATATTTCAAAAGGCGAAAATGCTCGTGGCGCTGAACTAAGAATGTTCTTAAAACCAGAAGCATCTGCAATTATTGCTACCGAGATTGATGAATCACAAATTCCTCTAGAATCAACTTTAGATGCAACAAAGCAAATTGTTCTATTTGAAGGAACAAGAGCATATCCATTTACATTGATTGGATCTTTCCGTGGTGTTTGTATTTTCAGATATCAGTCTGATAGAAAAGAAATGGTAGAAGAATATTTCACAAGTGGTGACGTTCTAAACTGTACTTCAAACAATACACTTCGAGTTTGGATGAGTAACGCAAATGCTGTAAAAATGCAAATCCAAGGTGATGGAAAAACCGTTGATATTGAAATTGGTAAACCTGGTCAAGCACTAGTTCAAGATATTCGTTGGATTCGTGATACTCAGGGAATCTATAAACTGGTGGTTTTAGAAGTTGAATAAATTCTTTTTAGATCAACATGGATGCGCAAAAAATCAAGTTGATGGTGAAATTCTCATAACAAGATTGTTGAACAAGGGTTTTTCTTACGCAGAAACTCCTGAAGAAGCTGATGTAATTTTGATAAACACTTGTGGATTTATCGAAAGTGCAAAAAAAGAATCACTAGAATCAGTTTTTGCAGCAAGAAGTGAATTCCCAGATAAAAAGATTATTTTGTGTGGTTGTCTAGCAGAACGTTATGCAGAGTCATTTGTAGATGAGTTAGCGTCAGAAGTTGATGCAATTCTTGGGAATGGTGATTTATCTTTGCTAGACGAGGTTGTTGATCAGTTATTTGACGAAGCTAAAAATCCACCTACAGAAAATAAAACTCCTATAACTAAAAAAGCACCTCAAAAAGGTGTTTGTTCTCAAAATCGCGATTATTTGCTAGGTTTTCCGGGCTCAGCATACGTAAAAATCACAGAAGGTTGTAATAACTGCTGTAGTTTTTGCGCAATTCCTGTGATTCGTGGTAATTTACGAAGTCGCTCTCAAGATGAAATTATCCAAGAAATAAAAACTCTACTTTCAAATGGCATTTTTGAAATCAATTTGATTGGACAAGATTTAGCTGCATTTGGTCGTGATTCTGTTCCAGTTGGAAAATCAAATCATCCTATTTATTTTGATGGAAAAAGCCCTTTATCAGAATTGCTAGAAAAAATTTCTGAAATAAAAGGTGATTTTTGGGTTCGACTGTTGTATATTCATCCAGATCATTTTCCTCTTGATATTCTTCCAATTATCAAAAAAGATGAAAGAATTTTGCCTTATTTTGATATTCCTTTCCAAAGTGGAAGTTCTGATGTTCTAAAATCCATGAATAGAACTGGCACTCAAGAAAGTTACGCCGAGTTAGTGAAAAATATTCGTGGTGAGTTAGACGCCTCTACCATTCGTACAACATTTTTATGCGGTTTTCCTGGGGAAAGCAACAAAAATGCAAAGGAGGCAGAAACCTTCTTAAAAGAAATTGAACCAGATTGGTCTGGCTGTTTTGCCTACAGTAGAGAAGAGGACACCGCCGCTTATAATATGAAAAATCAAGTTCCAACCAAAAAAGCCGAAAAACGTGCTGAAAAATTGGTGGAAATTCAAAGCGTTATAACTGAGAATAGATTAAAACAGCATATCGGAAAAACATACAAAGTTTTAGTTGAAGAAATTATCGACGACGCTGAAAATGATTTAGGAATTGCACTAGGTCGCGGTTGGTTTCAAGCTCCAGAAGTAGACGGTGCTTGCATAATCAGCTATGATTTAGATGATAAAAACGCTTTAGACAAGGTTAAGCCTGGTAAAGTTATAAATGTAAAAGTTTTAGGCGTAACTGGTGTAGATTTGAATACAGTTTTTCTAAACTAATTTTTTATAAGGCAAAATATGTCCCAAAACGATTATTTATCTGTTTTAAATCCTGAGCAATATGAAGCAGTTACTCACACAGGCTCTCCCTTATTGATTTTGGCTGGAGCTGGTTCTGGAAAAACTAGAGTTATTACAACAAAAATTGCTTATCTAATCGAAGAGCACAATATTGAGCCTTGGAAAATCCTTGCTGTAACATTTACAAAAAAAGCGGCTTTGGAAATGCGTGAAAGGGCAGAAAAACTTTGCCCAAGAGCAGGACGCTCTCAAATAAAAACTTTTCACTCTTTTGGTGCTTGGCTTTTACGCATTTACGCTGATTTTTTGAATTTGGATTCAAATTTTACAGTTTACGATGATGATGACATGGTTTCCCTCTTGACAAAAATTGATCCAAGTCTAAAAAAAGTGGAAGCAAATTATATTGCACATCAAATTTCTTTGGCAAAAGATTATTGTTATACACCCGAAGATCCAGAATTAGTGAAAATTAACTCAGATGAGAAGTTCCGAATTTACTATGCACTTTATGAAAAGCGACTTCGGGAAACTGGTAATGTGGATTTTGGTGATTTGATAATGCTTCCCGTTTTGATGATGGAAAGAAATCCTGAGTTACGGGCTTTTATCCAAAATCAGTTCAAAGTCATAATGGTAGACGAATATCAAGATTCCAACGTGGCACAATTTCGCTTTTTGAAAAATCTTGTGGGCGAAGAAACATATTTGTGTGTTGTTGGAGATGATGATCAGTCAATTTACAAATTTCGTGGCGCTGATATTAACAATATTTTGGATTTTCAAAAAGAGTTTAAAAACACTCATTTAATTAAGCTTGTAAAAAATTATCGTTCTACAAATCAGATTTTGCGCTGTGCAGATGATGTGGTAAAACACAACAAATATCGTCTTGGAAAAACTTTGGTGGCAGTTCGTGGAGACGGAAAAAAGCCAATTTTAGCTTTCCTTCCTTCTAGCGAAGACGAAGCAAATTTCTGTGCAGAGTTGGTTTCTCAATCTCATGCAAAAGGTCTTCCTTATTCTGATTGGGCTATTTTGTACAGAACTAATGCACAATCCCTAAATTTTGAAAAGGTTTTTAATCAACGAAAGATTCCTTATGTAATCGTTGGGTCTCTAAAATTCTTGGAACGGGAAGAAATCAAAGATTTGATTTGTTTTTGTAAGTTTATCGCCAATCCAATGGATGAGTTGGCTTTTGAAAGAATTGTAAACAAGCCTGCTCGTGGCATTGGGAAAGTTACTGTAGAAAAGATTATAAACTTTGCGAAAGAAACAAAAACCAATTCTTTGTTGGAAACAGAGGGAATCCTAGAATCTTGTCTTTCAATAAAAGGTTTGTCTAAAAAAACTCAAGAAAGTGTTTCATCTTTTGGAAAAATGATAAAAGAATTCAAGGAAAGCTTAGAAAATAACAACTCTGAAAAATCTTATCTTGAAAATATTGCTAAATTATCAATTAATTTTGATGAAATTCTTGAATATCAAAATGATGAAATGACCAAGTTTGCTGAAAATTCTGAAAACAGTTTGGCTATTTTGATTTCCAATATTATCGAAAAAAGCGGTCTCGCTGAATATTATGCTTCTGTTGACGAAAATGTGGGAAGTCAAAAAGTTTTGAATATGCAGGAATTGCTTTCCATGGCAAGTTTGTATCCAAATAATATGGACGGTTTGTCTAAGTTTTTGGATCAAATAGAATTGGAAAGAAATCTTGAAATTGAAAACGATTCTGAAGATAAAACTAGCGAAGCAGTTACTCTTATAACTTTGCACAATACAAAGGGGTTGGAGTTTTCTCGGGTTGTTATCACAGGGATGGAATACGAAATTTTCCCACGAGCAGACAAATCTTCTGAGGATTTAGAGGAAGAAAGACGACTTTTCTACGTTGGAATTACTCGGGCGAAAAAACAGTTGTTTTTGACAAATAGCAAGGTTCGCTTTCGATACGGTCAATTGTGTGCTTTGCCAGTAAGCCCTTTTTTGGCAGAAATCAATCCTGATAATCTAGAAATTTTAGGTCCACAGCCACCTAGTTACCGAAAATATTTTTCATCAAATAGGGAAGATGTGGACACAGATAATCCTTATGCAGCGAAATGGAAAAAGGGCAAAGCCGTTTATCACGATGATTATGGAACTGGACAAATCATTTCAACAAAAATAGTGGACGATGAGTACATGATTTTAGTTGATTTTGGAAACGGCGAAGCAAAGAAATTCTATCCTAAATATCAGCAGAATCGGTTGACGCTAGTAATTGAGTAAAAATCTTTTCTTCTAGAGGTTTTGAAAAATAGAAACCTTGAATTGTGTCACAAGAATTATCTTTCAAGAAGTTAAATTGTTCCTCTGTTTCAACACCTTCTGCAACAGTTCGCATTCCAAGTTCTTTTGCCAATGCTAAAATGCACTGGATAACGCTTTTTGCACGTGTAACATCATGGCTATTTCTAAAGAAAACTTGGTCAATTTTAATAACATCAAATTTCAACTCTTTAATCAGATTTAGAGATGAATAACCACTTCCAAAGTCATCAATTGAAACTAAAAATCCGTATCCGTGCAAACTTTCAATTAAATCAATAAGAGGTTTTTGGTTTGCTGAAAAAGCTGATTCTGTGATTTCTATTTCAAGCAAAAATGGTGGAATATTATGCTTTCCAGCAATTTCTGCAAGATTTTTCGCAAAGTTATGATTGTACATATGTGCTCTAGAAAAGTTTGTAGAAATTGGAACAGGTTTAATTCCCTCTGCAATTTGTTTTGCTAGAAGTTTACAAGCTTCCTCAAAAATGTACATATCAAGTTTTAGGATAAAACCGTTTTTTTCAAACAGTGGAATAAATTCCCCTGGAGGAACAAGTGTATTATCTTCTTTTTTCCAGCGAACCAAAGCTTCTGCCCCAACAGGATGTTTAGAATAGCATCCGTATTTTGGTTGGAAATAAGCTACAAATTCTTTATTTTCCAGGGCTTTTTCCATTTCAGATGACATAACACTTTCTTTGATTAATTGTGAGTGTAAATCAAAATCATAATATCCAATGAATTTTGTTGCGTCTGTTTTTACAGTTCTTAAAGCAAGCATTGCGTAATCTCTCATAGTTACTGGCTCTTCGATTCCGTTTGAAAGACGATAAACACCGAAGTTTAAGAAAATCTTATAGTTTGGATATTGCTTTTGAATATTATGTTTTATTTGCTCAATTCGACGTTCGGCCGAATTATCCTTTTCATTTACAAACAGGATAAAATGATCACTGTTTAAATGGGCGCATAATTCATCTTTTGGACAGTATTTTGTACAAATTTTTGCAATGTTTTTTAGAAGTTCATCACCGGCTTCATATCCAAATAATGCATTGTAATGTTCAAAGTGTTCCATATCAAAAGCGATTAAAGAATATGACTCGCAGTTTTGCTTTTCAATTATTTTTCTTAGTAGCCAATCGAATCCATCTTTACTTAACAATCCTGTGAGATTATCTGTGAAAAGTTGGTTTTTCAACATATGAGAATCTTTAATTTTTTTTGTTAATAAAACAGATATAATGATTGTAATTGTTAATATAAATAGAAGTAGTGAGAGAATAACTGGAGTTGGCGTAATTGCGATAATATCAACTAAATTTGAAACCTCATTCTTTATGCTTCGTATTGAAGACTGAATAAGCATACCATTTTTTGTAGAACTTGATACATTTTCAATGGATTTATTAAAAATTGATGTAAGTTCTTGTGGTAGTGTGTTAGAAATTGCAATACGTAAATCAATAGGAGATTCTTGTAGAGTAATTCCATAGAGATTTGAATATTTATAGTTTTGTAAATAAAACTGAAGTCGGATCGTAGCCAT
>JAZQUR010000054.1:0-5418 GCA_045631425.1 Treponemataceae bacterium
AGTTGATCTTGTTATTGTTCTTACAATATCTTCATTTAACTCTTTTTTAATAGAGCCTTTTATTTTTGTTTTATTTTTAACAGATTTTTTTATTTTATTTTTTTGGGGTAAATCTGTTTTTTTTATTTCAACTAGAAAACATTCTATTTCGTCTTTTATAATTATATTTGGATCATAAGATGAAAAACACAAACGAGGAATGTCTTTTCCAGAAGAATCCAATTTTACTTCAGAATTATTAAAAGTTTTATCAAAATAATCAGAAAACTGACAGAAAGCCAATTTATGATAAGTAGATATATCCTTTCCTAAATCAATTATCATAGAAAAATCAAAACAAATTAAACCTTTCACACCTGTTCCACTAGGCGAATCCCAATAAGCAAATACAAATTTATCATTTTTTAAGAACTCTTTTAACTTGTTTATATTTTCTTTTGTTAAATGATCGAAATCTAAAACGCATAAATTTGAATAATTTACTAGATTTGAAGTTCCTCTACATGAAAAAGCTCCTGTGAAAATATAACCATCTAATTGATTTTTATAGTTATCTTTATTCTTTAAATCAGCACGAAGTTGTTCAATAATTTTTTTATGTCTATTAGATTTTATATCCTCTAGTGCTTGTGATAGTTTAATTTGAGGAGTTTCTGTTGCATATTTACCACTACAATATGATATGTCAAGATTTAATAATTCTGCAGCTGTTTTTTTCATTTTATATCTCGCTTCCCAGTTACGCATTCGTAAATCAGGGACTTTTTATATTCTGTTAGTTTTTCTATTAGGTTTTGTTTTTGTTCTATGGCTGTGTCGATGGCGGTACATTTTTTGTCGAGGTAGTCGGCGATTTCTTTTTGAGTTTCAATATTTGGTAAAAATATCTTAAGTCTTTCAATAGATGAAACTCCAAGTGTTTGTTGTGTTCCAAAAGTCCAAGACATTTCCATTTGTTTTAAGCAATAATCAGATTGAAATGAATAAAAGACAAATTTGGGAAGTGCAATATTTTTATTACATCGAATGGCTGCAAGAGGTACCCATATATTAAATCTTTCGTCTGTTTCAACGATTGCAACTTGTCCTGTAGTTGCACCTAACTTTATCATTAATATATCATCTTTCATAGGTTTATATCGTTTATCACATTCATCACAATATTTTTCGGATATAAAGCCTCTTTTTAATGAAAAATCGATTTTACTATTTTCAATTGCAGTGGCAGAAATATAGGGAATTCCATTATCAAATAATTCTGGACTTTCGTGAGGACCATCAACAACAGGAATAGAAACACATGATTTTACTTGAATACTATTCCATTTTTCAGGGATTTTAAAATCACCTAACCATTTTAGTCTTGACTCTTTATAACTTTCATATTCACCACAGACTTTGCCATTTACAATTTTCAGTTTTCCGGTGACGGCTTCGGTGATTAAGGATTGTTTATAGGCTTTTAGTTTTTCTATTACCTGCTGTTGGTTCTGGATTGTTTCTTCAATTTTGCTACATTTTTTATCCAAATATGATGCGATGCGTTGTTGGATTGATTTTGGAGGAAGAAGAATTGGTAGTGTTGCAAATTCATTATAATTTAAAGTGTATCGAATATTTTTAGCATAATGATTGAATTTTCGCCCATCAAAGATATATGAAAACCAATAATGAATAAAAAGAGGATTTGCTCTATCTTGGCAAGATAATACTTTATACGCTGGGGATATCATTCCATCATATTGGCTGATTCCTGAGAAAACAGCTGACATATCAAGATCAAACAAACACATTACAACATCATTCTTTTTAACATATTGATATGTATCAAAACTTTCAGGGAGTTTCCCTTCTGCATTATTTATATCTTTGCATTTAATACCACCTGTTGTTAATGATAAGAGTTGTGTACTATTTGAATTTTTGCCAACAATTTCTTTATTACAGATAAATGCATTTTTATTTCGATAAATATCCCAATCCTCAGGAATCTCGCCTATCCATTCTACGCCGCTGTTTTTCATTTTTGTACTCCATCGATAGTGTTGTGAGTTTCAGCAAAGATTTCTTTTTGGCGTTCAATTTCTTCTTCAAGTTCTTTTTCAGTTGGAAGCAAGGTCAAATATTTACTTGCAAAAATCTGTTTTGATTCCTTGAGTACAGAATATTTTGCCACAGTTTTGTCGGTTTCTGAGCAGAGTAAGATTCCAATTGTAGGATTGTCATCTTCTTTTTTGTAAATATCATCGAACATACGGACATAAAAATCCATTTGACCTACATCTCTGTGTGTAAGTGTATTCATTTTTAAATCTACAAGTACAAAGCATTTGAGAATAAAATTATAAAACACAAGGTCTATATAAAAATCTTCGGTTTCGGTTCGTACAAGTTTCTGGCGTTCTACAAAAGCAAAGCCTTTTCCCATTTCAAGAAGGAACTTTTGAATACTATCTATAATTGCTTGTTCAAAATCACTTTCTTCATAGCTTTTGTTTTCTGGAAGTCCAAGGAACTCCAATACATACGGATTCTTTACAAACTCTAACTTTTTATCTTGAAAAAGTTTTGATTTTTTTTCCATTTCTTTTATTACAGGCTCTTTTACTTGAGAACTTAGCAGGCGTTCATAGTATTTTGTTCCTATATTTCTTTCTAAAGTTCTTGTATCCCAGTTCTGTGCAGAGCTTTCATTACAATACCAATCACGGGCTTCTTTCTGTGTAACGCGCATAATAAGTTTGTAATGACTCCAAGTCAAAATTCTCCACACTGCGGAGAATTTCTCTGGTTCAGTAAAACGTTCAAAAAACATACGGAAATTATATAAGCTTTGTGGAGAAAATCCTTTCCCAAATTCTTTTGTTAATTCTTCTGAAAGATTTTTAATTATTTCTTTTCCGTATTCAGCTCTGATTTCACCTTTCTGTTCCTGCAAGACAATTCTTTTCCCTATAAGCCAATAGGCATAAATCATTGCATAGTTAATATGATTTTTAACATACTGCCTTGACTGCAAAATTATTTCTTTTATATCTGAAACATAATTTTCTGTGAATATAACATCTGGTTCAAAGTAAGTTTTTAGTTCCTCTTTCATCTTTTACTCTCCCATAATCTCAGATAGATTTGCCATTAGATTTTTTTCAAGTTCTTTAATTTCGTCCATAATCTGTGAACTTGGCTTTGGAGCCTGATATTTATAGAAATATCGTGTAAAAGGAATTTCGTAGCCAACTACATTTTTCTTTTCTTCTATCCAGGCATCTTTGGCAAAAGGAAGAACTTCACGATTAAAATATTCGGTTATATCTTCTTTCAATGGAACATTTTCTGTATCACGCAGACTGGAATCTGCCTGCTTTTTTCCATTCTTTAAAACTAGATTTCCATTTTCATCTCTTAAAGGACGTTCTACAGTAATTGTTGTATAGCCAAAATCCTTTGTGTCAAAGATCTTGCTCAACTCGCTTTCTTGAAATTGGGTGTATAGTTCAACAATCTGTTTGATATTCTCTTTTGAAATATCATTGCGTTTATTTCCAAGAGCTTTTCTTCTTTTTTCAAAAAGTGTATTTGCATTTATTAGCTGAACTTTATTTTTTCTATTTTCAGCTTTGTGATTATTAAAAATCCAAATGTAGGTTGCGATTCCTGTGTTGTAAAAAATATCGTTTGGAAGAGCAATAATTGCATCAAGCAAATCGTGTTCAAGAATATATTTTCTAATATTGCTTGGACCACTTCCTGCATCTCCTGTAAATAACGGAGAACCATTATGAATTACAGCTGCTTTTCCATTTTCCTTGTCCATTTTTGCTATAATATTCATCATAAAAAGCATCTGGCTATCGCTGATTTTTGGAAGGCCTGGTCCAAAACGACCGTTTTCTCCTAAATCGGCTTCTTTTTCTACTGCAGCTTTTTCATTTTTCCATTCACGACCAAAAGGGGGATTACTTAAAATATAATCGAAAGTAAGCCCACTAAATTTATCATCACTTAAGGTGTTTCCATTTCTGATATTCTCTGCCTGCTTTCCATCCTTACTTTTTATAAGAATATCAGCTTTACAGATAGCGTATGTTTCATCGTTGATTTCTTGGCCATAACTTTCAAGGGTTACAGGAAGTTTTCTGCTTTCTATATATTCGCTTGCAACACTAAGCATTCCTCCTGTTCCACAGGCAGGATCATAAACAGATTTTGAACATTCTTTTTTATTCTGAATATCTTCATCATCAATAAACAGAAGTTCTGTCATAAGTTCAATTACTTCCCGAGGAGTGTAATGTTGTCCAGCATCTTCATTGTGAGCTTCAGAAAATCTTCTAATCAATTCTTCAAAGATATATCCCATTTCTATATTACTGATTTTTTCTGGACTAAAATCTGCCTTTTCACTTACAAATTCTTGAAGAACTATATAAAGCAAGTCTTTTTCTTTAAGTCTTTTCAGTTGATCTTCAAATTTAAATTTTCCAATTATTTCTTCTCGAATATTTTCAGAAAAACCATTAAGGTAATTCTCAAAGTTTTTATTTATCTGATTAGGATTTTCAACAAGAGTTTTAAGTGTAAAGTTTGAAGTATTATAAAAAGGATAACCTGTTATTTGTTGAAACTGAATGCTCTTTATTGCATCTGTCATCTTTTCAATTTGTTTTGCTTTTTCCAAAACTTTTTCATGGGTTGATTCAAGGATGCAGTCAAAACGACGAATTACTGTAAGTGGAAGAATTACCAATCCGTATTCGTGCGGTTTATAAGAACCTGTGAGTTTTTCTGCTATATTCCATAAAAGGTTTGCTTTTTCAGTTACATTTGATGTTAGAGACATGTTATTTCTCCATCTTATTCAATTTATATATTCTATTTTTATTTGCACCACTTGGAAGAATTACATTTTCTTCTACCAATTTAGCAAATATTTTTCTTAATTAAAATCGTCTATTTTATCCTTTATGCAATATTTAATTTGTGTGTAAGATGCTCATAAATTGGCATTCTCATTTCATCCTTAAAAGAATTCAAAAATTCTTCATTTGTTGTAAGAACATCCCGAACCTTATCTGTTATTTCCAATGATTCAAGTGTTGTTTTTACAAAAATGTACATGCCATCATTTCCATTATATTTTAGTTCATATTTTGGATACTGTTTTATCAATCCAATGTTACAGAAAGATTTATCTGCTGCAAAACTCTTTTTAAATGCGCTAAGAGCAGGAACAATATCTTCATCTGTAAAATCAGTTCCAAAGCGAGAGTTTATTCGACTTACCATTTCTTGCACTGTAGTAGGAGCTGGCTTAGGAGGTTCTTTTGCTACACCATCTGAACATGGTCGAACTATAGAACCATCACCTTCAACAAGTTTTATTGCTTCTGTCATTTCAAAATCAATTTTATAATCAGA
>JAZQUR010000055.1:0-3304 GCA_045631425.1 Treponemataceae bacterium
AATCAGACGACCCTATATTTAGTGTTATTTATTGACAAAACACACTAAATATAGTAGTTTATATAATATAAACGGTGTACATTCAAATGGGAGGAAAATATATGTTAGCCACAAACCAAAGAACATTAGAACAAGTTGAAGCAGAAATTGCACAAACAAAAGACGCTTTAGCAAATGTAAAAGGCACAGATACAGAAGTTTATGCTCGTATCGTAGGTTATTATCGTTCTGTACGTAACTGGAACAAAGGTAAACGTGACGAATATGACCAACGTAAGCAATTTGTTTACAACGGTGAAAACACAAGTGCAAATGTTGTTGTTGACGCACCAATTTATGAAAGCGAACCAGCAAAAGCAGAAGAAAAAACTTGTACATGTGAATGTGGTAACATTGCTTACTTTGAAATTTTCACAAGAAAAACTTGTCCAAACTGTCCACCTGTAAAAGAATATATGTCAAACGTATCTCTAAGAAGAATTGATATTGATGTAGATACAGATGAAGGTATTGCAAGAGCTGGTGAACTTGGCGTTTTCGCAGCACCAACAGTTGTTTTCTTTGATGAAAACGGAAACGAAGTTTCTCGTGCACACAGTGTAGCAGAACTTGCAGAAATCCTACCAATGACAGTTTCTGCATAAGTTATACATAAACTTTTATCATAAACATCTTTGCAAAAGGAAAATCAAATGCAATCTAGTGATTTATTAAACAAAAAAATTGGGGTTTTAATAAAAACTACTGCAGTTGATTTTCCTTCTTTTTTAGCTACAAGTATTTTTTTAACCGGCTGTAATTTACGCTGTCCATATTGCTATAACAAAGCCCTTGTAACAAATACCCTTTCTGAAGCAGAGGGCGTAACCTTTGCGGAAGTTATCCAGCATTTAGAAAAGCGAAAAAATGTATTAAAGGGATTTGTTATTTCCGGTGGAGAAGCACTTTTATCACCTTATCTAGAGCCTTTAATCCGGGAAGCAAAAAAACTGGGCTACAAAATAAAAATCGATACAAACGGTACACTGCCCCATTTACTAGAAAAATTGATACAAGATTCAGAGTTATGCCCAGATTTTATAGCAATGGATTTTAAAACTAGTTTTGAAAATTATGGGAAACTTTTACCATTTTCAGACGAATCTCAATCTCAAAAAATCCTTGAAGCAATAAAAAAATCTATAAGCATTTTGTCAGATTTTCCAAGGGAAAAAACAGAATTTAGAACTGTTCTTGTGCCTTCCCTTGTTACAAAATCTGATATTGAAAAAATGGCAAAAGCCCTTCCAAAAGATGCCTCTTGGCAGTTTGCAAACTTTAGAAATGAAAACTGCTTAGATCCTGCTTATAATCAAATCTCACCTTACATCGAAAAAAATGCTCTTTCTTTGGTAGAATACGCAAAAGAATTCATTTCAGGTGCAAACTTAAGATAGCTTTTATTGTTTAGAAGCCTAGCCCAGACATTAGGGGCGGCGAAGCCGTCCACCGCAACAAGTGCCAATGGAACTTGTGAGGAGGATGAGGGTTACCGAACCCCGTTTGGCTGGAACAAAGGGTATCAAGTTGCTCCAAAACAAAAAAAAGCCAAAGACTAGAAAACTAATCCTTGGCTTCTTCAATGTTCAACTAAAAATCGTAGAACTATTTAATTTCGTAAATCCAACCTTCTGGAGCTGGGATTCTACCCATTTGCATACCAGTTAGTGTGTCGTAAAGTTTTGCCATTACAGGGCCCATTTCTTCGCCACCGTTGAAAACGTAAACTTTGTCGTGATCTGTAATCTTTCCAACTGGAGAAATTACTGCAGCTGTACCACATAAACCACATTCTGCAAAATCTTTTAATTCGTCTTTGTGGATTTTTCTTTCTTCAACTTCCATTCCAAGATAATCTTTTGCAACTGATACAAGAGAACGTCTTGTGATTGATGGAAGGATTGTATCTGATTTTGGTGTTACAAGTTTTCCGTCTTTTGTAACGAAAATGATGTTTGCTCCACCTGTTTCTTCGATGTATGTGTGTGTTTCTGGGTCAAGGTAGATGTTTTCTGCGTAACCACAGTTGTGTGCATCTACAATGTTGTAAAGACTCATTGCGTAGTTTAGACCAGCTTTGATATCACCTGTACCACGAGGGGCTGCACGGTCGCGGTCTGAAATACGTACAGAAATTGGTTTTACACCGCCTTTGAAGTATGGTCCAACTGGTGTACAGAAAATACGGAATTGATATTCGTTTGCTGGTTTTACACCGATAACTGGGTCTGAACCGAACATATATGGACGTAGGTACAATGTTGCGCCTGTTCCGTATGGTGGAACGTAGTCGATATTTGCTTTTACTGTATCTAAACAAGCTTGTACAAATTTTTCTTCATCGAAAACTGGCATTTGAAGTCTTTTACAAGAATCAGCCATACGTTTTGCGTTTAAGTCTGGGCGGAATGTTACAACTCTACCGTCTTGTGTTGTGTATGCTTTTAATCCTTCAAAACAAGTTTGTGCATATTGAAGGACACCTGCACATTCTGAAATAACAACTTTATCATCTTCTGTTAGGACACCTTCGTCCCATTTTCCATCTTTGAAATTTGAAACAAATCTTTTTTCTGTTTTAGTATAACCAAAAGATAAGTTTGACCAGTCAAGATCCTTTTTACTCATAGGTTCCTCCAAGTAATTAATATTTAATAATACTTAATTATCTTAAACAATATTAAACTTTTATTCAAGTGAAAAATGGAAAAATATGATTTATTTTTGCAGTTTTTTTACTAATTTACAAGATTTTAAGAAATTCGATTTGACAGATAAAATTTTATGGAATAGCATGATAATTAGATACAGTACTTAGAGTTATTGTATCAAGGGGGAAAAATGAAAAAGTTTGGTAAAAATTTCTTATCAATGTTTGTAGTTGTTTTTTTCAGCCTAGTTTTATGTATAGGTTGTAATAACGCTGCAATTGGAAAAATTGACGTTCAAACAGAAGAATTTGCTGCTTTAGATTCTGTTAGTAGAGCTGTCGACACTTCCAACTGGAATCTTGGTGCTACTGTTACATCAACTGGCGTTAACTTTGCTGTTTATTCTAAAAACGCCACAAAAATGATGCTTGAAATCTATGACGCACCATACGGAAAAGACGCTGTTGCACAATATTGGATGACTAAAGACTCTAACGGTGTTTGGCGCGCAACAATCAAAGGCGCAGGCCACGGAACACTTTATGCTTTCAGAGCTTGGGGACCAAACTGGACCTATAGCGACAAATGGAAACGGGGAAATAGCATGGAAGGCT
>JAZQUR010000056.1:0-14215 GCA_045631425.1 Treponemataceae bacterium
ATCATTTTGAAATAAAAACTTGAAATTTCTATTTCGAACCTTTAAAATGTCTAAATACTCTAATTTTAGGAATGAAGCTGTGAAAAACATTTTTACTATACTTTTTATACTTTCAGGAATTGTTTTATTTTTTACAATACGAAAATGTCGCACAATTAAAAGTTCAATGATAAATTCTATGCGAAATCTCTTTTATTGTGGAATTTTTGCTACAGTTGCTAATATTGGGGTTTTGCTTTCTCAAAATGCATTTTTATCCTTAATTTTTTATTCCCTATTTTTTGTCGGAATTGATGGAATCGTTTTCTTCCTTTTTAACTTTACATTGTACTATATTGATATCAAACTAAATAAAAAAATGATTTCAAAAATAGCTAGTTACATATTCTTTGCAGATGCACTTAATATGTTTTTAAATATTTTCCTAACACATGCTTTTGGTATCATGGAAGTTATTTATCAAGATTCTGTTTATCTTCTTGCAGACCACTTCTTTTTATATAATTTACACTTATTTTTGTCCTACGCAACTATCGGTTTGGTTTTTGCAATGTTAGTTTACAAAACAATTATTTCGCCAAAAATGTACAGAGTAAAATATTTATCTCTCTTATTTGCTTTTGGCGTTGTAACAATTGGAGATGCATTCTACGTTTTCTTGCAAATGCCTATCGACTTTTCTGTTATCCTATTTTCTACAACAGGGATAATTTTCTATTACATCACATTTCACTTTACTCCTCACGCCATGATAGAAAAAGCCCTATCCCTTGTTGTTGAAAACATGGAACATGCTATTATTTTCTTTGACGAAAACGGAAGAAATATTTACAAAAATCGAAGTTTTAAGGATTTATTAATTAAATATAAAAATATTGGTTTTGTCCCACAAAATTTTAACGAAGAAGATATTACTGAAAATGATTTATTTGGTGATATTTTTGACACTAAAGATCATGATCAAGAATTTAACAAAGTTTTTGAAGTTGACGGAAACAATCAATATATCAATCTAAAATATCATTGTTTGAAAGATGAAAAAGGCAAATTTATTGGGTCTTTCTTCTTGATTCAAGACAGAACAAGTGAAGAAGAAAAAATCCGCTATCAAAAATATCTTTCAACCCACGATAGTCTTACAGGCCTTTATAACAAATACTATTTCTATGAGAAGGCTCAGCAAATTCTTCAAAAGCAAAAAGATAAAAAATATCTTATGATTTGTACTAAAATTTCCAATTTCAAATTTATGAATGAAGTTTTTGGAAATTATGTTATCGATCAATTTTTGCAAAAATACAGCGAAAAACTTTTATCTACAACAAATAAAGAGGTAATTTATGCACGTCTAGACAATGATTTATTTGGAATTATGACTCCAAAAGATACCTTCTTACTAGACAAGTTAATAAATTTCACTCAACACTTTTCACAAATTTCTAAAGATAAATACTTCCCGATACAAATTTTAATCGGAATTTACGAAATCGAAGATATAAATATTCCAATTTCTGTAATCTGCGATAGAGCAAATATGGCAATTACATCAATCAAAAACCCAGATACAGATCCAGTGGGATATTACAACATGGAAATCAAAAATCGCTTATTCTTTGAACAAACAATTATTAGCGATTTTTCAAAAGCAATTAAAGAAAAGCAATTTAAGATTTTCTTGCAACCACAATTCACAACCGAAAAGGAAATTTACGGCGCGGAAGTTTTAGCAAGATGGTATCACCCAACAGAAGGATTGCTTGCTCCAGAACAGTTTATCTATCTTTTTGAAAATAACGGAATTATCACTCAATTAGATATGTTTATCTGGGAGGAAACTGCAAAAATCTTGCAAAAATGGAATTCTATGGGTATCAACAATATCCCACTTTCAGTAAACATATCTCCAAAAGATTTTTGTTACATTGATATTTACTCATTCTTTATGAATTTGGTAAAAAAACATAAAATCAAGCCAGAGCAAATCAAATTGGAAATTTCGGAAACAGCCTTTATGTTTGACTCAAAAACACAGGGTTCTATTATTTCAAAATTACGCCAAGCAGGATTTTTAGTTGCACTAGATGATTTTGGAACTGGATATTCATCACTAAATATTGTAAGAGATATTCATTTTGACGAAGTAAAATTTGATTTATCAGACTTCCAACAAACTGATAATTTACGTCGTACACGTCGGATTATTTCTACTGTTCTCCAATTAGCACAAGGACTTGAAATTCCAGTTATTTCAGAAGGTGTAGAAACAAAAGAGCAGTTTGAACTTATTAATGAATCTGGCGGAAAGATTTTCCAAGGATTCTATTTTGAAAAACCAATTGAATTTTCTCAATTCGAGAAAAAATATATAAATAAGGAAAAGTAGGAAAAAAATACAAATGGACATAAAAGAACATATATCCTCAAAGGAAACATACATTCCAAATATGAATTATGTTTATCCTGAAGAACCAAATTCACCATTTATTCATCCCAAAATTATTCGCAAAGTAGAAATCGATAAAGATTACCCTTTCTTACCAAAAACTTTAAAATATAAGGTTACGAACTATCTATTTTATATATTTATTTTTCTTTTAGTTTTTCCAGCACAAAAAATCCTATTTGGATTAAAAATAAAGGGAAAAGAAAACTATCGAAAGAATAAAAAATACTTCAAAAATGGTGGAATGAGTGTTTCAAATCATGTTTACAAATGGGATTTTTTAGCATGTTTGCAAGCTTTGAAATATCGAAGAATGTGGTTTCCAGCTCGAGCAATTCAATTTAGTAGCAAAGATGCTAATTTGATAAAAAATGTTGGGGGAATTCCAGTTCCAAAAACAATTAGCGGTATAAAAGAGTTTAACAAAGCTTTTGACACTTTACATAAAAAAAAGAAGTGGATTCACTTTTTTCCAGAAGCTTTCCGCTGGGACTATTTTCAGCCAATTAGGCCTTTTTTGAAAGGAGCATTCACAATGGCCATAAAATACGATATCCCAGTTCTACCATTAGCCTTTTCCTATCGAGAACCAACTGGAATCTACAAACTAATGAAAATAAAACATCCACTTATAACACTTTCAATTGGTACACCTGTTTTTCCAGATAAAAATCTTAGCAAAAAAGAAAATGTTACAAAGATGAGAAAAGAGTGTCATGACCAAATTGTAAAAATGGCTGGAATTGAACAAAATATGTATCCAGCTGAGAGTGATTAGTTTTCTTTTAGGAATTTTGAAAAATCTGCAAAATCAAAAATTGGATGAGAAGTTTTTTCTCCAGTTTTGTGGGTTTTTATCTGAATAAATTTCATTCCAGAAGAGAAAGCCCCTATTCCATCTGTATCTACTCTGTCGCCAACAACAAGACAGTTTGTCGGCAAAGTATCAAGTTTTGAAGCAACTTCAAGAAATCCTTTTTTTGCAGGTTTTAAGCATGCAAAATCTTCGCTAGAAATCATAAAATCCACATATTGATGTAAAAAGTCTTCTGAAAAACCAATGGCAAGTAATCTTTCTTTTAACATTCCATAGTCAGAATAAATTGCGATTTTTATTTTATTTGATTTTAGATTTTTAAACAAATCTTCTGCTGAGTCACGTTTTGTATATTTTTTTTCCAAAACAGAAATCATTTTTTTCATGTAGAGATTTTTATACCAATTTTCAGCTTCTGCAATATTTGAAAATCCTGCTTTTTTAGCTAGTAAACTGAAAAACTGATTTTTATATTGATCTTCAGAATCAAATTCTTTCCCCTTAAAAGCTTTTCGTGTTTTTTGAACAGCATTTATTCGAAAAATATTTGGCAGTGAGGAAAAAATAAGATTTCTCGGAAGTCCTTTAAAATCATATAAAGTTCCATCGAAATCAAAAATAACAGCTTTTACATCTTTTAGCATATTTTCTAAATCCATTCATGAAAAAAAAGAGGTTGCCCCAAGACGACAACCTCCCTATCCTAGCTTATTTTCTAATTAATTCTTTGAACATTGCATGTCGTTTTTCATCTTGCATCAAAAGATTTAACTTAAACTGTCCATCACGTGCACCAGTTTCGATACAACGTTTTTTATAGTTTTCAAAGCTATCTTCTTGTAAAATATGTGTAATTGGTGAATTTACACGGAAAGAATCACGTTTTGCTTCATATTCCACATTGATTTTCTTTAGTTTTTCATCTACAACTTTTGTAAAATCCTCAGCTTGAGCTTGAGTCATAGAAGAATCTGCAAATTCAAAATATAAGTGATATACAGAATTTTCTACATCTGCAAATCCAACATAAAATTTTACTTTAACGCCTGTTTCATCTTCAGCTTCATGAACAGCTTCAATAAACTGTCTTTCGTGAACTTTTTCCCCAGTCATGGAGATAATTCCGTTTACTTTTTGGATAAACTGAATTGTCGGAATTGTATTGTATTTTCCTGTAACTTCAATTAGGTCATTCATGTTGTAACGATACAAACCTGCATAGGTTGTTACATAGATACAATATCGTTTTCCAACCTCTAATTCGTGAAGTTGATAGAACTTTGGATTTGGATTGTCTAGGTCTTCTTGGGCTGTAAACTCAAAATAGTGCATGTGAGGGAAAAGAACTGTGTCATTTCCACCGTTCATAACAAGACCTGAACGACATTCTGATGCGAAATATCCAAATTCTTGGTACAGCATATTTTCTGGAAATGAGTTCTTGAATTTTTCCATGTAAACTTGAGTATTACCACACTTCCAAGTTGTTAAAGCTTGAAGATTTGGCCAATAATGTTTTGGAAGCAAACCGTCACCATATTTTGCTTTTAATTCGCGAAGTTCTTTTGCACGTTTTGGATTTGGCTTGTAAAGAGGTTCCAATTTTGCTCTAACTTCAGGATCAATATCCAAATCTTTGTTTAAAGTACCATTTTCAATATCAGTAACGTATTGTTCAAAGAATTCGTTTGCATTTTTTTGCATTTCCACGATTGTAGAAGGATTTGCTGTAATCAAAAGGTGAACATCTTGTTCGATACCATTACGCATTATTGTATAATAACGAGCTTTATAATCTGTTATTGCATAAACATCAGCTGTTTCTGCATACAAAATCTTTATAAATTCAGGACAATCACGGCGTGTAACACCTGAAACAGAACCACAAACAGTTCCGTCTGGTGCATAACCTTCGATTGCTTTACCAACGATAGTTACACATTTACCTTCGTAAACATGTTTTCGGTGCATATAAAAGCTATACAACCAAAGTTTTGTCATTTTACTGTAAACATTGCCGTAATATTCGTTTGTGATTGGAATCCATTTTGGTTCCTTTGTTGTTCCAGATGTTGTTGCATACATCATTGGCTTTCCAGGAAATAAAATGTTTTCTTCTCCGTTTTTATGACGATCAATAGATGGACGCAAATCTTCATAATCACAAACAGGTTGATTTTTTTGCCACAACTCAACTAATTCTTCAAAATTCTTAGCTTCTAAAATCTTTGAATAATTATGAGCCTTTCCCCATTCTGTGTCCTTTGCATAATCAATAATTCCACGCAAAGTTTTTTCTTGAGCTTTCTTAGCATTTTTTGCAACAATATCAAGTTTTGCTTTTTGAATTTTTCCAACAGTGCCTAGCAAAAATGCTATTTTTCTGTGTCCTCTAATTTTTTGTTTTTTCTGCATACTAATTTCCTTTATTTTAAATTATTCTAGCGGTGCATAATATCCAGTTTCAGCACGTCCAGAACGGTTTAGCAAATACACTTCCACTTCAACAGGTAAAAATTCTCTACCAAAATTTGTTGATAAAGAAGATGTATATGTAAAAGTATATAGTCCAGATGAAACCCCAAGAATATCCTGAATAATTGATGAAATTCCCTCTGGGCGATAAATATAATAAGAAAATCCTTTAGAATTGTCTACAAGATATTGAATTTCAGAAGAAACTCCTTCATTTTCTACAGAAACCACAGAAAATGATATTTCGTTATTATTCATATAATTAGACAAATCTGATAAAGAATAATTTTTCATATCAGCACTTTCATCATTGTTTGTAATATAAATAATGCCTCGCTTTAATTCTGCGTTTATCAGTTCGTTACATGCAAGACGAATAGCTAAATCTGTTGATGTTTTAGTTGTGTAACCTGTTTTAAGCTTTGATATTTGGAAATTTGTTACACTAGAAGGATTTACAACCAACTCAGAACCAGGAATTGCTCCATCGCTAATAATTCTCAAAGTGCCCTTACCATTCATTGATTTTGCAATTTCTTTTACAGCTTGGGTAACTTCTGCTTCATATTGCTTCATAGAAACATTTCTATCAATAATGATAGTAATATCGCACACATCATTTAGGGAAGCAGCACCAGTTAATTTTTGCTCAGTAACATTGTATTTATTTTCTGTTACCAAAAAGTTTATATCTTTTAAGCCAACAACTGGTTCACTGCGTCTATTTTCAACTTTAACTTCCATTGCAACCTGTGGGAATTTATCTGCATTTACACGAACAATTTCTACATATAAGCCGCCTATCAACTCAGACATTTTTGATAAAACGTAAACTTGATTTCCTTGGAAGTCAGTTGCTATCAAATTGCTGTTTGCATCAATATTTGCAGATGTTAAACGCAAAGGACTATTTCCTGCGTTGGCAAGCTCCCAAATAATACCATTTTCTACACTTACTGCGTAAATTTTGTTTGAATCTGTTATAACTAAAAAATCATCGATAACCGTAATTGATTCAGGCTTTGCAAAACTATGGTCCTGAACTACCATTTCCACAAAGTTTCCTGCATTATCGTAGCAATAAATATTTCCAACAACGCTATCGACGATATAAACATAATCATCTAAAATTGCGATTCCAGTTGGAGATGTAAAATTCCCAAAATGAAAAAGAGGATATCCATCAGCAGTAAACACAGATACTCGTCCATTTCCATAATCTGTAACAAAAATGTTGTGATTTGAGTCAACTGCGATATATTGAGGTCCTAAAAATTGGCCTAAGCCTCGCCCTTTTTCTCCAAATGAAAAAAGATAATTTCCATTTTCATCTAAAACAGAAACTCTATCTCCGTTGAATTCTGAAACTAAAATCTTATTATCAACAGTTCTTTCGATATCCATTGGACCATCAAAACCATTTATTGGACCACGCTTTCTATCAATGATAGTTCCGTTTACATCAAATTGGATTAATTCGTTTGTGCTGTAGGCTGACACCCAAAATGAGCCATCTGAATTTGTAACAATGCCAACTGGTTGTCCAAAATAGATTGTATCATTGCTTGAACCGAAAAAATCACCAGCTTCAACATATCGTTCATCAACAGAAAAATCATTTTCTAAAGCACGGCGACCTTTGATAATCTCAATGGTGTTTTGAAGAAGTTGTCCACCGTAACCTTGATCAAGAGCAAATTCCCACTGTTGAATAGCAGCACTTTCTAATCCTGCACGATAATAAGCTTTTCCAAGCCATTCTAAAATCAGCCCTTCTTCAGGCAAATAAGACAAAGCTTTTTCAAACTGTAAAATGGCGTCATTGAAAGAACCCCGATAAAAGGCTTGAACACCGCGGCGAAATTCCTCTTCAGCAAAGCCGATATCTCTACCTGTTTGGCCGAAAGCTGAAAATGAGACAAATAACATTAAAAGTGTTGTAATACAATATTTTAGAATATAATTTATATTTTTTTTCATCAAAATTACCACGTAAAAAAAATTATTTTAGGATTTTTCCTTCTGATTCAAGTGCAGTTATTGCAGAAAAGTGCTCAGCAATTTCTGGACTTCTAGAATCTTTATCTCTTGCACGTTTTATGTATGTTTTTGCTTCTTGATATAACCCTAATTTGTAGTAAACCCAACCAAGTGAATCCAAAAATGCAGGATTATCAGGTCTGTTGTCCACGGCTTTTTTACACAAAGTTAATGCACGAGTCAAATCTTTGTCCAAACAAGCCAAAACATAGCCAAGCCCGTTTAATGCAGTTGAATTATTAGGATTTTGTTCTAGAACTTTTTCATAAAGAGCAACAGAGTCATCGTGTTTACCTTGAATCCAAGCTGTGTATGCCAAAGCACCTAAAACTTCTGGAGTTTGAAATCCACTTTCACTAAGCTTTTGCAATTCGTAATCAGCAAGACGAGGTCTATCAGTTTTTGTATAAATCACTGCAAGAGTCAATCTACACTGGTAAACACGTTTACTATCTTGTCCGCCAGTAACAACTTGCTCTAGATATAGCAAAGCTTCGTCATAGCGTTTTAGCCGAGCATAAGAAAGACCTACATAATAAGCTAAATCAATGTTATTTACGTTTTCTTCTGGAGAAATTGACAAAAATACTGCCAAAGCATCTTTGTAATTTCGCATTTTATATAATGTTACACCTTCATTAAATGTTTCTGACACAAAATATCCCCTTAAAAATCCCCTAAAATTTTTGCACCACCACTCGGTTTAACTTCGTAATAATTAGGTCTGAATCCAAAAATCTTTTCGTATTCACTTAATTTCTGGACGTAATTATCTATATCACAACTTTTCAAAATAGTATAGGTACAACGACCAAAACCTTTACCTGTTATACGAGAACAAGCAGTTTGCACACCGTCTTTTAGCGTAGAATCTTGTTCTAAAACTCGTTTTACAAGCCAGTCAATTTCAGGACAAGAAATCATGTACAAATCTCGCATTCCCTCGTGAGATTTATTTACCGCTTTTGAAAACTGTGAAATATTTGAAGTCTGGAGGCCATGAACCGCTTCCATAACAAGTTTATGTTCTTTTATCAAACAAGAAAGACGTCGTCGAGTATCCTCATTTACAACAGAAAATACGTCGTTTATTTCAGTTGCAGATTCTTCGTATATCCAATATCCATTTTTTTGGCGTTTTAGTTCTGCCATAAGCAAAAAGTTTTCCGCAGTTCTGACAGTTTCTTCTGACCAAACAGAAATTCGAGGAACCTTTGCATCTGTTAAAAGTATTTTATAATCTGGAAAATCAAATGGAATTGCAGTATGAGTATTTTTTAAGTGATCAGTTAAAAGACAAGAATTTTCTTCGGCAAAAAGACATGTATAAATATCAGAAAGATAATTGCCAACTTTTAGAAAATACTTATTTCCGCGTTCAATAGCTTGTAACAAAACAGATTCAGAACATTTTGGATGAAATAAAGCTTTTACAAGCAAAGCGGTTGCAACTTTTATGGCAGTTGTAATTCCAAAACCACTGTTGGGCTGTAAATCCGTCCACAAAGTGATATTTAACCCTTTACAAGAATATCCGCATTCTGTAAAGCCAACAATTATAGCTTTTAGGATATTTGCCCATTTATCTTCTTTTTTGAATCTACAATTTGTAATGTTGGATTTTCGTTTATCATTGATTTGGGGAAAATAAAACCTTAGCGAAGAATCTTTTCTAACACTTGCAGCAATGTAAACAGGTATGTCCACTGCCATTGAAAGAGTCTTATCCTTAAAATACCAAGTGTGCTCTCCAATCAAGTGAAAACGTCCAGGAGCCATAACTAAAGCATCAGGCTTTTCCGAATATTCTTGAATATGAGCATTTACAACTTGTTCCATTCCTAATATTTTCTCCAAAAATTTTATTTATCGACAAATTTAATAAATAAAATCCACAAAGGTTACAATTTTTCAAAAAAACAATATTGATTATTTGAAACAAATTCTTCTATGATGATACCACAATGAATGGATTTTTACAAATTTTTTTTTACACACTGATATCAGCAATTCTCTTGGCTTTAGGAATTCCAAATGAGATTTTTATATTTGGTTCTCCAGTTTTAGGTTTATTTTCCCTTGCTCCACTTTATTTAGCCTTAAATGCTTGTAATAGTTATAAAAAAGCGGGCTTTGTAGGTGCTTTTCATTTCGGACTAGTTCATATTTTATCAAGTTTTTGGCTTGCAAACTTTAAAGATTTTGCGATTTTCACATTAGGTGCCACAACTCTTGTCTACATTGTAGCAGGATATGTTTTTGGTATGGTTTTATATCTCCCATTTTCAAATAAAAAATCCAAATTAATTCAAGTTCAAAATGATAAATTTTACTTTCCTGTAAGAATTTTATATTTCGCATCAGTTTGGACCTTTCACGAATATTATAAATCTGTTGGATTTTTGGCTTATCCTTGGGGAACTGTGTTGATGACAGCCTACAACTGGAAAATTCTAACACAAATTGTTTCTATCACAGGAACTTTTGGCTTATCATTTATTTTTAGCCTTTTCGCAGCAGTGATTGGAGAAGGCATTATCATTCTAAAAGAATTTCCAAAGCGAGTTTTTTCAGGGTACAATTTCACAGCAGCTTTTTGTATGTTGATATTTGCAATTTCCACAATTTATGGTGTTGTTACATACACAAAAACTAGAACTCCAATAAAAACTTTTGATGCTGTTTTAGTCCAGCAAAATACTGACTCATGGGAAGATGGATACAAAGAAACACTTTTAAAAGCACAAGACCTTTCAGAAAGTGCTACAATGGATTTTTATGAAAAAAATGGGGTAAAACCTGATATCATCCTTTGGAATGAATCTGTGCTTAATTATGCCCTTCCAGACTCCTATTTTTATTACATTAGATATCCATTAGAAAATCCCTTGGTAACAAGTATTATAAATCTTGGAATTCCACACTTAATCGGTGGACCAATTTTGGTGGATGCTGAAGAAAATCTTTATTCAAATTCTGTTATCCTTTTTGATAAAAAAGGGCTAATGGAAAAATGGTATGGAAAAATCCATCTTGTACCTTTTGCAGAAGTTATTCCTTACGCAGATAAGCCATTTGTAAAAAAATTGATGAACGCATTGGTGGGATTTTCCTCTGGATGGACACCAGGCAAAGAACTTACTCTTTTTCAACTACAAAATAAAGATGGTCAAAATATCAGCTTTTCAACTCCAATCTGTTTTGAAGATGCTTTTTCCGACTTGTGTAGACAGCATTTCTTAAACGGAAGCGAAGTTTTTATCAATTTGACAAATGATTCTTGGTCTTTGACAAAATCCGCTGAATATCAACATTTTGTGATAGCTTCTTATCGTGCCATCGAGTGTCGCACTACTTTGGTTCGTAGCACTAATTCTGGATTTTCTGTAGTGGTAGATCCTGCTGGAAATATTTTAGATTCTATGCCTTTGTTTGAATCTTTGTCTAAGACTATAACAATTCCAGTCTACGAAAGGGTTTACACACCTTTTGCAATTACAGGAAACATTATTCAATATTTTGTCATTATTTTTGCATTGATTTCGATTTTCTTTATGAAAAAAAATTCTGAAAAATTTTTTCAATGCTAATTTCAAATTTTATAAGACGTTAAAACTTTTTATTAAATTTTTTTTGAGTTATCCACAAGTTTTGCACTTGAACATATATATTTAGTGTTATAAGATGTTATCACTTTGAATAAAACACTAAATACAAAGGAACTTTATTTATGCGTTGTCCCTATTGTGGGAGTATGGATGACAAGGTTTTAGAGTCTAGAACCATGGCAAACGGAGAAAGCATTAGACGTAGAAGAGAGTGCATTTCCTGTGGCTACAGATTCACCAGTTACGAACACATTGAAGAAAAACCTTTTATGGTTGTAAAAAAAGATGGTAGACGTCAGCCTTTTGACAGAAACAAGCTTGGAAAAGGAATTGAACGTGCATTGGAAAAACGTCCAATTTCAACAACATCATTAGAAAATATTGTAAACGAAATTGAAGATCAAGCTATAATGAAAGGTAAGACAAACAGAGAAATTTCTACCGAAGAACTTGGTGATTTAGTTTTAGAAAAACTAAACCTTGTTGATAAAGTTGCTTACATTAGATTTGCAAGTGTATATAGACACTTTGAAAACTTAGACGAGTTTATCAAAGAAGTAAATAAATTGGGAGGAAACAAGAATGAGTGACCAGCAATTTTTTCCAGAATGGACTAATTTTCTAGGAACAAATCAGGACTCAAACGCAAGACAATTTTTAAAATCAGTTGTAAAACGCTCTGGAGATGTTGAAGACTACGACAGTACAAAAATTCTAACAGCTATCGGAAAAGCTATTGAAGCTGTAGAAAAAAGACCAAATCCAGATAAAGCTGAACTTTTAACAAATCTTGTTGAAGAAAGATTGCGTTTCTTAATGGCTGGTCGTCATGAAAACTCTATTCCCGCAATTGAAGAAATTCAAGATGTTGTAGAATCTGTTCTTATCGAACAAAAAGAAGTTGCTGTTGCTAAAGCTTACATTTTGTATCGTGCAAAGCATGATGCAATCCGTGATGCAAAAAATCTAATGCTTGATATTAACGCTACAATGGACGGATATCTTGGTCAGTCTGACTGGCGTGTAAACGAAAATGCAAACGTAAACTACTCTCTTGGTGGTTTGATTTTGCACAACTCAGGGACAATCACAGCTAACTATTGGCTAAAAAATATTTACTCAAAAGAAGTTGCAGAAGCTCACAAAACAGCTGCTTTCCACTTGCACGACCTTTCTATGTTCAGCGGATATTGTGCTGGTTGGTCAATCCGTCAGCTTGTTGCAGAAGGTTTAGGTGGAGTTACAGACAAAATCACTTCAACTCCAGCAACTCACCTTTCAACTTTGGTAAACCAAATTGTAAACTTCTTGGGAATTATGCAAAACGAATGGGCTGGTGCTCAAGCATTCAGTTCTTTTGATACATATCTTGCTCCATTTATCAGAAAGGATAATCTTGATGAAAAACAAGTTCGTCAATGTATCCAAAGTTTTATCTACGGTGTAAACACACCAAGCCGTTGGGGTTCACAAGCTCCATTTACAAACATCACACTTGACTGGGTTTGTCCAGATGACTTGAAAAACAAACCAGCTGTTGTGGGTGGAAAGGAAATGGATTTCACTTACGGTGACTGTCAAAAAGAAATGGACATGATTAACAAAGCCTTTATCGAACTTATGATTGAAGGTGATGCTGCTGGTCGTGGATTTGCATACCCTATTCCTACATATAACATTACAAAAGATTTCGACTGGGATAGCGAAAACGCAAAACTATTGTTCACAATGACAGCACAATATGGAACTCCAAACTTCCAAAACTTTATGAACTCAGACTTAAACCCAAGTGATGTTCGTTCTATGTGTTGTCGTCTACAATTAGACAAACGTGAACTACGCCGTCGTGGTGGTGGTCTATTTGGTGCAGACGAATTCACAGGTTCTCTAGGTGTTGTTACAATCAACCTTCCACAAATTGGTTATTTAACAAAAACTGAACAACAATTCTTTGCACGCCTAGATTATCTAATGGAACTTGCAAGAGAAAGTCTTTGTACTAAACGAAAAGTAATCCAAAAACTACTTGATGGTGGACTTTTCCCATACACAAGAAGATATCTTTCAACATTGAACAATCACTTTAACACAATTGGTTTGTGTGGTATGAACGAATGTTGTCTAAACTTCTTAGGTGTTGATATTTCAACTCCAAAGGGAAAAGAATTTGCTGAAAAAGTGCTTTCTTACATGAGAAAACGTTTGGCAGACTACCAAGAAGAAACTGGAGAATTGTTCAACCTAGAAGCAACACCAGCTGAAAGTACATCTTATCGTTTAGCAAGACACGACAAAGAACAATATCCAGATATCATCACATCTGGTACAAAAGAACCATTCTATACAAACTCAAGTCAGCTTCCAGTTGATTACACAGCTGATGTTTTCGAAGCTCTTGATCACCAAGAAGCTCTACAAACAAAATACACAGGTGGTACAATGTTCCACGTATACATGGGTGAAGCAATCAAAGATTGGCAAACTTGTCGCGATTTAGTACGTTCTATCGCTTCAACTTATAGAATTCCGTTCTTCACAGTTTCACCAACCTACTCAATCTGTCCAGTTCATGGATACATTAGTGGTGAACACTTTACATGTCCAAAATGTAAAGCAGAAGCAGAACATGAGTTGAAAAACAAACTACAACAACTAGAAGCAGAAAAAGCTAGTTTAATGGCATAAAACTCAAGAAAAACAAAGTTTTTTTGTCGGTAATGGAAACTTAAGCTTTTTCAAATGCATAACCTTTAACAAGAAAAACAAAGTTTTTCTTGCAGGTTTAGAAAAAAACTAAAGTTTTTTAGTGTTTATGGTGAGAAAAACAACGTT
>JAZQUR010000057.1:0-27258 GCA_045631425.1 Treponemataceae bacterium
ATAATAAAATGATTTATATTCCTTAATAAACGATTGTCTAAAGTTTTCAGAATTGTCATTTATGTGTTTGACACTTCCTAATATATAGTCAGTAAGTAAATTTTCAACGTCTTTTGATAATAAAATGTCTTTTGACTCCCACTCTTTATTTATATTTGGAAATTTAAATGAAGACGAACTTACAATAGATGTAAGTAAGTTATCGGAAACTTGCTCAAATTCAATGCCAAATAAGCCTTTTTTGCTAAGAAAAACATATGAAATATTACTTGCCCCAAGCTTTATTTCAACAACCACAGAATAAGAACTCTTAGTATTATATGGAAAGTTACGAATGCCTTCGTCAAGAAAAGAAATATAGCATTTCCATTCTTCAATATTCTCTGCATTCTTATCCTTCTTTATTTTATCCACCTTAAAGGTCACGTTTTCAAATTTATTTGTTACTCGGATATTTTTATTAGTAGTTAATTCCTTAATAGTAATATTTATAGACGAATTTTGCCCTATATAATTACCAGGAACAATGAATATGTTGTTTTTTGTCCAAGAACCTTCTGATGAAGCTGTTACTCGCGCTTTATCTGCGAGTATAGATACTTCGTCTTCACTGTTAGTACAAAATTTTTGTAATAAAATATCCCTATACTTAATTTTGTATTCGTTAATAAAAGTAGTTTTAAAATCATCAGAATGTTTTTCAATATCAGAATTTGTTTCTTTTACCAAATTTAATAAGAGAGAATCAATTGGAATTGATTTTATATCTGTCTGATTCACATACGTAGTCTCTAATTGAGGGAAAATAAATACATCTGAAAGAATATTTTTTATCTTTTCTTTTTCAGTTTGAGGTTTATTTAATTCATCAAAAAGTGCATAAAGTAATTCACAGTTCAAAATTAAAGGCTCACTAATTGGATATAATTCAGTTTCTTTGGATTTCTGAAGTTGCTTTATCACTTCCTTATCTTCTTTAGTTGCGGTATCAGGAATTTCAATAGGACTCAAATAATTTGCTGTCATTACCTTTTGTATATCTGCATATCTTCTTACTGCATCAAAACAAATACTATAAGCCTCTTCTAAATATTTTACTTTTTTTGTTTTTTTGTACAACTGAACACAAGTTTGAGCTACAAAATATCTTATTTCCCAATCAGTCTCTTTTGTATTCCCTTTTATAGTTAAATCAATATCATTCTTAGATTGAAATAAATATTTTTCAATATATTTTTCATAATTATTTGGATATACTTTTTGAGCGGCTACAATTACTAATGGTAAAACCCTTGCGTAATCATAATCTTTTCTGAATATTTTCACATTATTTTTTTCAAAATTTTCAATTGCAGTTAAACATTCTTTATATTGCCCATTTTCATAGTAAGCTTTAACTAAAGCTAAATAGTATAATCCAAAATACTTATAGTTTTTTTTACTCTCTTCTCGTTCAAAAAAAGCAATTTTTGAATCTAAGTTTTCTTTACTATTTTCAAATGAAAACTCTCTTAACATATCTGTTGTTAATGTATCTTCTGCTTTTACATTATTATCCCGAATATATCGACCTTTATATTCCCAAGTTGATTGAGATAATTTATGTAACTCTTCCATCTGCTTATCATCTAATTCCCACCCCTTTTCTAGAAATTCAATATTTGCATCGTTTTTTGCACTTGTATAATTTGAAATAGAACTAACTGCAGTTGACGCAAGTGTCATAAGCATAGTTGCTGGATCTTTCGATTGTACAACCGATAATAAATATAAAGGATTTGGAATAGCATTTTTTATTGCCTGAGTTTGTTTATTTTCATATAAAAATTCTATTCTATCTCTTTGAGTTTCAATCATACGTAACTTAAAAATATTATTACGCATATTAATTAAACTAGTTTGAGTACCTTCATCAATTTTGTCTTCAAGGACATTATTTTCTATTTGGTTATATATATCTTCAAGATATAATCGATTATTTTTTTGTGATTGTATATCATAAGACAAATATGTCACATAATTTAAAATAGCCAAGTCTGCCTTCTCTTTTTCAGTCATTTGAGCAAATAAAGAAAAAGAGAAAGTAATACAGATAAAAAGAAAACTAAATAGTTTTTTCATAAGTATCTCCTAATAAATAACGCTTAATATTAACTAACCTTCCAACTGAACTTTTTTGAAAACAATCATATTATTAAAGCTTTTCTGACTCTTCTAAAGTAGATTCTCGTCTTCTCCAAAGGCTCTTTGCTCCATTAGCAGCAAAATCGACATTTATATCCATAGTCATTAACTTATTCTTATAATTTATTTTTGCACTTGTTATTTTTTCTAGTTTTTCACCGTCTAATTGGGAAAGTAATATTCCAACCATTGTTTGATAAAGTCCATTCGTAACATCAGAATTCATGAGTTCAACAGACTTTTCTATCAACATATCTTCGGTCTCATGCAGAATCAATTTCTCCACACATTTTGAATGAATAATCTCAGATACTTCATCTGCGTCCTGTCTGTTTAAGTTTCCAA
Source organism: Treponemataceae bacterium (assembly GCA_045631425.1). Taxonomy (GTDB): domain Bacteria; phylum Spirochaetota; class Spirochaetia; order Treponematales; family Treponemataceae; genus Treponema_I. The sequence continues at coordinate 2,530 of JAZQUR010000057.1, forward strand.
TCACGTTCCAATAAAAACGTGCCTTATTATCCCATTCGTCACTACTGTTATTATACCAGTTAAAAGCATCATTCCTATTATCTGCGGAGAATTTCAAATTACATATAATATCAATATTACAGTTTCTAAGAAAATCTAGTTCCGCTTTTGAAGATTTACACGAAAAAAGTTTTTTTATTAAATCTATTATTAATGAAACCTTAATTTTATTATTGTCTTCCAATACATTTCTAATCATTTTTTCAGGAATAGCTTTATCACTAGGGAAATTTTCCATATATCTTGTTAATATATTTATATCATTTACGAGGTTAAAAATATCTTGGTAAAGATAAAATTCTTCTAGTTGATTATCGCATGAAAGAGTTCGCTCTAATAAAATGAATCCAATTTCATTTAGTTTTTCTTTTATTCTTTCTTTTATCCCAAAACATCCTTCATCATTTGAAAACTTAAATATATCTTGACACATTTTAATAAAAGTGTTTCTTATCTCAGAAACAAACACTTCTTTACCATAATTTAATAAACAAAAATCTTTATAAAAAGACATTAGTTCATCTTCGATTATATAAAACTTCTCCTCAAGTGATTTAAGTCTGTTATTTTTCTTTTCCTCTTTTCTGCCATGCTTTTTACTTGTTTTTTTGTTATATTTAACTTCGGTTTCAGAACTTTCTGTTGTATGTTTGACTATAGTTTGAGTAGAGATTGGATTTTTTTCTTGATTTTTTCCTTCATTAAGTTTTCTATATTTATTTTTAAAGCTATCAAATTTTTTATGGAAAATCTTATTTACTTCTGGCAAATAATTACAACCTTTTGCTAACGCCTTCTTCATCTTTCCGTTTTTATGAGTTTTAATTATTGCTTTCTTGTTTTCTATAGATATTATTTCTCTTGAGTATTTTGTCTCATCCATACACCCCTCCTCAATAAAATATTACATCTCTCCAATTATACACCCACAAATATTAATCTGTAAAAATTTCCATTACTAAAAATCGTAAAATCTTCTAATAATTACAATTGTATAACTCGTAATCGTTTTAGGCTGAATCATGTATTTGATAGAGGGTCAATCATTCACACGATTGCCCCTCTAACATTAGTAGGTTTCATCCCCTAAAATTGAACAAAATCAACGCCATTCCGTTTGCTTTTTTTGTCTTCTACCTCTTGCTTCGCCACGCAACACAACGCCAAATCGAAAATAACAATAGGAACCAAACACAACACAAAACTAACGCCACTTGAAAAACTAACAATATTTACCGCTTCATATAGTGACAAGCTTTTTTGAAAAACGCCTATCAAACATCCTCCGACCATGGAAACTAAATAAAGAATTACAATCACTACAGATATCTTTGAGGATACTAAATCTGCAAGGCTACTCAAAGAAGCATAAAAATCACATTCTTTATAAATATCATCTTTCTGTTCACTTGCTTCTTCAAAACTCATTTCTCGGGAACGAAGTTTATCATCAAGATACCTAATCTTTTGAGGAAGTTTTTCTAAAACATTGTCTGCCCTTTTTTTGGTAATGGACTTAGTACGTCTGAAAAAAATTATATATACAAAAATATATATACCAACAACCACAAGAATATTCAGAATGTGTCCAAAGTTTAGAAAATCTAAAAAACTGAAAATTGTATCTTCCTTAAAAGTGAGTATATCTTTTGCAAATAAAATCGCAAAAACAAAATCATATAGCATCACTAGAAAATTAAAGTCATTTATATTCTCAATTTTATTGTTTTTACTTGCCAATAAAGAAAAAAGAAAATGTGATAAAATTAAGGCTATTCCAATCGCAAAAATAGCAAGAAAAATCAAATATAGACCAAATTCCATATATCACCTCGAAAATTAATTTCTGATTGAATTATACAAACCTAAGTCTATCAAACTATGATAGATGAAAAAAAAATAGCGAAAAATCATTACAGAAAGTAAAGCTTCTTCGCTATCATCAATTGCGAAAATTAACTAATTTAATAGAAGAAAATCGGTGTTTTTCCGCTTTGCTTTTCTATTCCTCACTATGCAACATATTCAAAACCAATAAGCACATAGTTTCCTTTTCTTCTGGGCGGCTTAGGGCTATCATCAGCGTCATTGCGGCAAGTGTGTTATTATCGATAACAAAATTTTTGTCCTTTGTGTACAATATCTTGTTTTTATCCAAAAAATACACGAAAAGTGCCGCCGCGATTCTCTTATTTCCATCATTAAAGGAATGATTTTTTACTAGCATATACAAAAGATTTGCAGCTTTTTCTTGGACTGAAGGATAAATATCTTTTCCACCAAAAGTTTGATAGATTGCCCCTAGTGTTGATTTGAATGAATTATCCTTTTCGTTACCAAATAAGTCACTTGTTTCTGCAAATTTCATGGAATCAATTATCTTTCGCCCTTCTTCGTAAGTCAGTTTCCAAAGATTTTCAGATTTCTTGTCTAATGGGGATTTTAGAACTTGATGGTCGTAATCATTTAGAAGTGTTAAACCTTTTGCAAAATAATCTAAAACATTAGCCACACCAGAAATTTCAGAGGCATTACTACGAGAAATTATATTGATTACAGTATGGAGTTCATCTAGTCGTTTTTGATTAAGCGCGTATCCTTTTAAGATATATTCTTTTAATACAAAATTTGCCCATTTTCTAAAAGCGATTGCTTTAGAAGAATTTGTTCGATATCCAACAGACAAAATGATATCAAGACTATAATACATTACGGGCTTGTCTGAATTTGGAATGTGCATTTTTTGCACATTGCTTTCTTTATCAACTTCTTCATCTTTAAGAATATTGTTTATGTGTCGCAAAGCTGTTGTTCTATCAATATCAAACAAGGAAGCAATTTGGGGTTGGGTTGCCCATACAGTTTGCAACTTTTCATCAATATTAAAAGTTATTTCACTATTTTCTGTCGTATAAATAACAATTTTGTTTTCCATTTGAACAACCTCCAAGGTCAAAATTATTCTATTATATAAAACCAGAAAATCCAGACATGCCATGGGATTAATACAATTTGTTTTAGTCTTAAACTTAAATAATACCCTTTTTCACTAAGTTTTTCGGTTTTAGACTGAAAAACTTAGTGAAAATCTTGTACACGTGGAATTTCATCCGAAAAAAATCTATTTTCAACAAGTTTTTGGATGAAATTCCCAAAACTAATTCCCAACATTAATTTCCAAGCATGGCACAAAATCTTCTGTTTTCATTCTTAACAAATCCTGAAAACAATAAGTTCGGTCATCAATGAAAATCCCGTGCATAAAATAATGGAACGGAATTTTTTGCTGCTCTTCGGAAAGATAGTCACGGTAAAGCTCAAAGTTCCAGTTTGTATTTTTGCGATGCCAAGTGTCAATGTCTTTATCCTCGGTGTTTGCGTTAGCATGCATTTCGAATGTTCCAAAATACGTGTTTTTCTCTAACATCTTTAACATAGGCAAATCTGCAATATCTGTAGGGTGAGTTCTATTTATGTATCGAATCTCTCCATTAATATCAAAATCCTTAAACATCTTATCTGATTTTTGAAGTACCACAAATTTATCTCGCAACTTGATAATGTTTGCTTTTAACTCATTTGAAACTTTCCAAATTCCATCATTGATTTCAAGGATTTTGTTGATATTTGCCTCGTTTTTCCAATCAAAAGTTTTATCTAAAAGATAATTTCTAGCAGATAAAACTTGATAGTCTTTTCGCCGATGGTGGATTTTCTCTTCAAAATCAAATATTTCATCCTGGTTCATATTTACAGTAACCTTAATTGATGGATAAAAATCCTTAATTGTACACTCTGCTAAATCAAAAAGTGTAAGTGTTTCGTTAAAATAATCCATATGAACAAAATATCCAGAATCTGGACCGATATTAAATGAGAATGGTGCCATATAATTTAAGTTTTTTTCATACTCAATTAAGTATTTTGAAAAGACTGTAAAATCATTTGTCGCAGAGTCAAATTGCAATTTCCAATGATTAAAATTGGTTTCTTTATCAAGGGCATACCATTTTTTGCGCTTTATCTTCTCAAACAAAGAAAGTTCATCATCTTCTCTGTCAAAAAGATCTTTAAAAAAATTTATTTCCCCAATAACTTGAAAATTCTTTAAGCAAGTAAAGCCTTCTTTTTCTAGTTCAGAAAAGACTTTTGCAACATTTTCCATCTTTTCTTTAAGCTCAAGAACCATTTTTGTCATATCAGCGTTTAATTCGTTGACTTTTCTAAGAACTTTCTTGTTGCGTAAAAGATTTTTCAAACTTCTCTTGTAGCGATTTTTGATTTTCTCTCTTTTGTATATAGAAAATAATGAAGAAATATCAGATTTCATACTCTTTATTTTCCAACGTAATCTATTCCAAAGCTTCATTTGTTTCCTCTTCTTGGTTTTCTTTTTCTTTATCGCCATATCTAATTTCCCACATGGTATAATTGTAAAATCGTAACTGATTTTCGTAGGCTTTTTGGCCATCATTTACTTTTTCTAGAAAGTTTTCTTTTGTAATGCCTTTAAAATATGCCTTTGTCCAAGTGTAGCCTCTCCAATATGCTTTCATCATGTAGTACTTTGCTTTTTCATAATTTTGCTCTGTACCCCATCCGTAGTAATAACATTGGCCAAGCCAAGCGTAAGCATCTTTGTCGCCGTTTTCTACTGCTTTCACATAATAATTAAAAGCATCTTCCAAAGTACCATCCACCCACGCATTTTGTATAAAGGATGCTTCAGAGGCAAATGCTTTTACGTATCCTACTTTTGCAGCTTTTGTATGCCATTCATGAGCAATCCATATACCTCTTTTTAGAAAACTTGCTGCATTGAAATATTTTGAATATTCATACATGGCTTTTGGATCGCCTTGTAATGCTTTTTCTTTGATTTCTGCAAGGTTGTAAAACTTTTTGTATTTTTTCGCATGTTCAATTTCATGCTTTTTAAACCATTTTTTTCGAGGAGTTTCTATAGCTTTTTTGATATAGAAAATCCCTCTATTAATTTTTTCACGTTTTAAATATTCCTTACCAATTTCATACATGGCGTCTGGACTTCCGTTTTCGGCGGCGTAAACAAGCATTTTTATGCGTTTATCTTTTATATCTGTTAAAACACCACTGTAATAATCTAACATTCTGGCACAATTAAAATATCCATCTGTGAAACCTAAATCTGCAACTTGCTTAAAACAATCATAGGAATCATGAAATAGCTTATTTTGTTTTTCTACATAAGGTTCTAGATATTTTGAATACTCTTCGTGGTTTTCAAAATCCTCGTAGCTTTTGAGTTTGTTTGTTCCATAACGGTCAAATACAGAATCAGCTTCCTTTTCAAGAAATTTACCTTGAAGGATAAGGGCTTTTGGATTTTTTTCTTTTATCCCCTTCTCTAGCCATCGTTGAAACCTTTTTTTCTGTTGCTCAGTACAATCGTTTTCGGAGTAGTAGTCTGGAAAATAGGATTCTGCAACTTTTAACTGAGCTGAAACTTTTCCCATTAAAGCAAAGGGATAATTTACGCATAATCTGCAAAAGGGGAAAAATTTGTTTTCAAAAAAAGGAACAATATTGTATTCAAATTCCCTCTTAAAGTAATTTGGAATTGTGTCAATAAAAAAAACCCAAATGTTTCTTAAGATTCTATACATAAAAACCTCCGTGAAATATTTATGTTGTAATCCAATTCTAACAAAACCACTCTATCAATTAATGATAGAGCACTTTTCTTTTTTCCAGAATTTATCTAAAATTCATCAGGATGTTCTTTGTAATAAGACGGTACATTCCCCTTATCATCCTTTTCATCAATAAAGACCTTGAACTCATCTCGTTCTATCATCCAGTTATAAATACTAGAATCTTCGTTAGTTGCCGCATAATGCAACACTGTCCGTCCTTTATTATCTTTTGTGTTGATATTTCCACGATGATACATAAGGCTACTTATCACTTTTGGATTTTTGTTAGTTTGTGCCACACACATCAAAAGTGTTATGCCATCTATATTTTGAGAATTTACATCATATCCCGACTGAATAAGAGTTTCTAAAATCTCTGGATTTTCGTTACAAGACGCTAAAAATAGTTGTTCTTGCTTCATTTCTCTAAGATAAATCTTCATCACTTCTGGAGACTTTGCATTACATAGAGCAAGTTCAAGACAAGTTATACCTTCATTATTGGTTACAGATGGCAAAAATCCTGTACTGATATAATGCACAACTTCGCATGATTCGTTATAAGCCGCATTGTGAAAAAGCGTATTTCCATTGTTGGCTTTTGCCCTAAAATCAGCACCTGCTTTTATCAAAATATCTAAAATATCAGAATTTGATTGCCACATAGCTGCATTCAATAATGGAGTAAAGCCTTCTGCATCCCGAGCTTCAATGTCATGACCTCGTTCTAATAAATATTTTGTGATTTCTGGATTTGGGTTTCTCCCTGCAGCAGTAATCAACAAGGTTTCTCCATCACAGTCACAAACTTTTTCATCACAACCTAACTCGATTAAAGTTTTTAATACTTCTACAGAATCTCCATATCGTGCAACATTAAGAAGAGGAGTGCCACCAGTTTTGTCTTTGGATTCTTTATCTATGCCCTTATTGATAAAAAAGCGTACGTTCTCTGGGAAATCTGAAATTGCAGCAAAATGAAGTAAAGTCAAACCATCTACGTCTTTGTGAGTGATGTCATATCCATAATCTAAAACGTGCTTAATAAAATCTGTGTTCGGAGCCCATGCAGCAGTAACTTCGACAAGATAGTCTTTATCTTCCTGTGTGAAAGAATTGAATTCTTTTGCCAATACATCAAACAATTCAATGTTTCCAGTTTCGATTGCAAATCTAAATGCATTTTTCATATTTTGTTCCATAACAAAATCTCCTTTAAATTTTTATCAAACTTTATATTGAAAAAATACACCTAGTGGTCTATCAAAGAGTGATAGATTGAAAAAAAATGTGATAAAATATTTTTATGGCACAAAACAAAAGACACGCGATTACTCATTTAATGTTAGAAAGACTCGTTGGAATTCATAAAAGAATTAAATCAGGTTCCTATCCAAACACAAAGCAACTTGCAAAGGAATTTAATGACGGAAAAGGCGTTGCTACAATTAGCCGTGATATTGAATTTTTACGAGATAGATTTGGTGCACCCATTGAATACGATCATCAAAAACATGGGTATTTTTACACCGAAAATTTTGATATGCCCATTAATTCCATTTCACCAAATAAAATGCTTCCTCTTTTTAGTGCTAAGATTATGCTTTCACATTACAAGGATTCGCCAATATACAAAGAGATAAATGATGTGATTGATTTGATTACAGATTTTACTCAGCCGTTGGATACAAACTTGCTTTCACGATTGGCAACATCACCAAATCCGCAGTATATAATAGAAGAAAACGTGTGGAAAATTACCGTTCATGCTCTCCAAACCAATTCGATTTTGGAATTTGACTATAGCGGAAGATGGAACACGGAAACTACACACAGAAGAGTGCATCCGTATCAAATTGTGATGGATGATGGGAAGTTCTTTTTATACGGATTTTCAGTAGAAAGAAATGATACAAGACTTTTCTCTTTGGGTAATATCAAAAATCTTGTTAAAACTGAGGATACTTTCACTTTGCCAGAAAATTTCGATTTTGAATCAACTTGTGGCGGTGGGAAATTTGGGTCTTTTTCCTCTGGCACAAAAGAGTTGTATAAAATCGAGTTTTATGAAAATGCTCGGCAAATGGTAAAGGAATGTGTTTGGGCAGAGGATCAAAAGCTTTACGACGATGATTCGAGAGATTGCACAACTATAGAGTTTTCTTCCACACAATTTTTCAAAATCGAAGAATGGATTTTAGCACAGGGATGTTATGCTAAACCACTTTCTCCACAATGGCTAGTTGATGACTGGAAAGATCACATCGCAAGAATGGTGAAACTGGCTGAAATGTAGAGATTGGTCATAAATATTTATTGAAGAATTTTTTAAATGAATAAACTCCTAAAATAGTTGATATTCATCTACCTATTTTAGAAAAAGTAGAGTGGATGTTCAGATGCCACGACCCTGTAAAAAAAGTCCTAAAAGAGTGAAAGTCGGTTCCATGCCGTACATTTCAATTAAAACCTAGCTCTTCATAGGACTTTTTTATATAAGGCACACTATGGAAAGGATTTATAATGTACTTTGCAGTTCCAAAAACTCTATAATACCTTTATTAATTTCTTTCATGTAGATATTTGGCATTACAGAAATTTTTTCTACAAAAGCAAACTTATTAACGGTTGTGACAAGTGGAATTATTACTACAGAATCTTTTGATAAGCCAGAATCTTTTTTTGGCACTACAACATTTGGGGCATAACCAGATAAAAGCATATTGCTTGTAAGTGGGATTACTGTACACGTAGAAATATTACTTTCATTAAAATCGTCATTTTGCACAACAACTGCAGGACGCCGATAACCAGCCTCACTTCCCATGGGTACGCCAAAATCAACGAGCCAAATTTCACCACGTATCATTTTTAATCATCTCCCATACAGCAGCTTTTGTTGCATTGCAAGCAAAAGTCTGTTCATCTATAGACACTTTATCGTAAACAGCATTTATCTGTTTAATATGATTCTCTTTTTGGGAGAGTTCTAAGGTTTTATCATCATCTTCCTGCTGCATTACAACATTGCCATGCATTTGTACGAGACTCTTTAATACTTCAAAAAAAGGTGTATCAACATTCTGGATTGTTACAGTCATAGATTACCTCCATTACGTATAATATACCACACTTTGCTAGAAAATTCACTATTTATGTTCTACAATTGCTATATCAATTATAGGCGATTATGTTAGTCGTCAAACTCGTCGCTCTCTGCACTATCCTCTCCAAGTTTTTTATTCATCTTTTTTCGATAATAGTACTCTTTTTTCCGATCAAAATCTTCATAAAATAAATATAAGCTTCTATAATCATGGATTTCTTCAAAGTATTCACAAACCTTTAGATTGTTATTATATAACCGAAGAATTTCTTTTTGATTTTCATCAACAAATTTTCCTATGATCTCTAATATTTGTATATAATCTTTTACGACATGGGCACTAAATGTTTGTTTTAGTTTTTTTCCAAGATAAAGTTCAAAATCACATACACCATCATCAATTATGTATTTTCCACAATAGCCTTTTATATGGCATAGTCGATACTGAAGATTATGGTATTCTCGAAAAATCTTAAATATACTGCTTATTCTATACCCTAGCCTTTCCCTAATAAATCGTGATCGATAATAAACAACAGTTACTGGTGTAACAATTTTTCTGCTTTGAGCCATATCTATCCTCCTCGAGAATAAAGACAAAAAAGCTACTAATCCCTTGTGAATTAGTAGTTTTTTCCAACTTGAAAACTTTTGCTTATTTTTAACAAGCAAAACCGATTGAACATGATGCTGTTTTACTTTTTTCTTTTTGCATTTCAATTAATTCGTCTAGAATATAATCCGAAGTAACTCTCTCTGATGGCATAAAAGTAATTCTGCCATTTAGGGAACCAAAATCTCCCGGCGTTACAGAATTATATCTTGCCAAAGCTTGGATTTTTGGCTCGGGAAATTGCTTTTCAGGAAAGTATTTTTGAAGCAAGGATTCAACACCGATCTTTGTTAATGCCTTAAACTCAGTCATAATGTGAAATCGTCTTTGGATTGCAGGATCCATAATACTTCGTAAATTTGTTGTACAAATCAATATTCCTGAAAACTCTTCCATTTGAGTTAAAAACTCATTTACCATAGTTCTCTCCCAAGATTTTTCTGCATTTTGTCTATCGGAGAAAAAAGTATCTGCTTCATCAAACAAAAGAACTGAATCTGTTTCTTCTGCCTCAAGAAATGCATCTCGAATATTCTGTTCATTTTCGCCAACAAATCTTCCCAAAATATCAGATGCACGCTTAAGCAAAAGTTTTTTATGCAAGGTTTTTGATAGATACCTTGCAAGTTCTGTTTTTCCAGTTCCACTTAAACCGTAAAACAACATTCTAATCCCTCTTTTTTCTCTAGAGATTTCAAACCGTTCCACAGCATTTTTTACCATGTCGCAAATGTCCTCAACAGGGGTTGTAGTGTTTAATGCAGACAAATCATAAGAAGGATGTGTAGTATTTTTCTCTTTGGTTTTGCCATAGAGAAGCAAAGAATTTGACTCTAAAATATTTTCTACACTTTCCAATAACTCCTTATCACTAGAATCCTTAAATGCTTCTATTCCATTCATAACATAATCTATAGAAGCACCTGTGATTTTGTACTTATCAAATAATTCAACTATTTCCTTTTTTGCATTTGCAGAAATCTTTATGTTCTTGATTTTTTTTGCTGCAATCGCTTTTAAAGTTTCCTTTGGCATTTCACTAAATTTCAAAGAATAGTTGAACCGTCTTAGTGTCGAATCAGCAATGGAATCAATAGAATTTACAATCCAGATAACTTTGTTTTTTGAGTTATCTAGCATTTTGTTTATCAATCCCTTTGTTTTCCCTGTTCTAGCATAATCAGATTCGACGGCTTTAAGGATATTTTCTGCTTCATCAATAATCAAAACTGAGTCGTTTTTTGATATGGTTAGATAAGAAAACAATCTGTCCATATATCCGGCTTTAGTTTCAATTTCGTTTTTGTAAATAAAAGCTGATAACCCAGTTTCATTTATTATTGATTTAGAAAACTCAGTTTTTCCTGCTCCTGGGTTTCCATATAACAAAATATTACATGGACTATCACTTTGAAGCAGCTTGGTTATTATGTTGGAATCCTTTAATGAAACAGAAAAACTTTCTTTTTTGTAAGAGTTTTTACAGCTAAGTTTTTTTATTAAGTCGAGATAAAAAACTCCAAGGTTATTTTGTCTAATTGCATCTAACATATCACTTTCGATAATAAGTTCTTCAGAAAAAATGTTATAAGCAAGCAAAGGTTGTTTTTTGTTAAAAATCTCAGAAATCTCTTTATCAGAAAACCGTAAACACATCTGATAAAATTCCATAACTGAATTTTTTTTACTGAAATTATCAATAATATAGTCATTCATATTTTTGAAAAATCGTTTTAGCTCAGATATTTTATTGCAAAGATAAGACAACATAACAACAGAAGCATCTTTTCTTGTTAGATCAAAAGTGTCTTTAACGATTTTTATTGATGAAAAATCATTTATCGCCTCTTTCATTTCTAACGGATATTTACTGTTTTTTGGCTTATTTGAAAAGAAAGTTTCCCTTATAAGACTTGTTAATTTATTATTATTTTCTATAAACAAGTATCTACATAAGTTGATTTCTATATCAGTTGATGTTTTCCAGCGACCACAATTTTCATAAATATCATAATCTTCTCGATAATTGCAAACAACCTCCTGAACTTTATCAAAGGGTGATTTTCTACCTTTTGGTAATACCATAGGTGTCAATTTTTTTTGTGACATCAAAGTTGCAATTTTTTTTGATAAGATATTTGATAGATGTTTTGTTAGTTTTAACCGTTCAACCAAAGCTAAAAACAAGTTTTGTATACTTTGGCAACCTCTGGGAACAGAATCCAAACAGCTTACAAGATTATATAAATAATATGTGGCAGCCCAAACTTCTGTTTTAGAAGCATTTTTAATAGATTGGTTTGTACTCATGCTTTCTCCTATCGTAAGTAGATATCAATTGTTTCGGTTATCCCATTTTTTTAGAACCGAAGTTCCTTTCGTAAAATGATTTTTCATTTACGAACCAAAATTCGATTTACTTTTGAAAATGTTAAGCTGCTAGTTTGTCTTTTAACTGGCCGATAACATTTTTTTCAATTTGACGAATTCGTTCTTTTGAAAGGTCTAGAGATCTTCCAACTTCAGCAAGAGTTTGTTGTTCTCGTCCAAACAATCCATAACGATTAATTATTACGAATTGTTCAGTATTATTAAGTTTATTAATTTCTTTATAAAGGTTTTCAATAATGATTTTTATAATAGTGTTTTCTTCAGGGTCAACAGAGTTAATATCTTCGATTTGAGATATTAACATTACGTTTTTTCCCTCTTTATTAATGTTTTTGTACAAGGATGATATTCTCCATTTTGGGTCACACATATCCTTATACTTTCCAGATGGAAACTTTATACCAGTTGATGATTCTCTTATGGATTTTTGGATGTATGCTTTTATCCACCATACTGCATAAGTGATAAATTTTGTTCCACATGCTGGATTGAATTTTTCGGCAGCTTTTATTAGGCCGAGATTTCCTTCGTTTATTAAATCTTCTGTTTCATATCCTTTGTAGGATTTTGCAATTTTCACAACAAACCGGAGATTTGATTTTACCAATTTGTTTTGTGCATTTTTGTCGCCACTAAATGCTTTAGTAGCCAAAGCCTTTTCTTCCTCTGCTGTTAAGAGGGGAATTGATTCAATTTCTTTCATGTAAAAATCGATATTCATATTTTCCTTAGTAAGAATCGAAATACATTCTTTTAGGATTTTTCCCTAAAAGATTCCAATAGAAAAAAGCATTTTGTTTTTTTAAATTTTTTTAGTCGTCTAGGTCTTCTTGTAATGCCATTTGTTTTCCTTTTTCAGTTGACATTAAATCTGGATCCAATGTTATTCCACATCTTCCTAAATCCAATCGGTCCGAGTCGAAACAGGCGCCTATTGTTGGATTGTTTGTTATTTTCCCTGAATTGTGATGGGCGATAGCTTTGTACAAAAGCTTGAATTCCTCATCAGATAAATCCTTAAGTAAGGTTTCAGAGAGGCTTAAAAGTTTTTTTGCAGAGCGTTTTCCATGATTTTCATCATAAAAGTCGTCTTTTCTTTCGCAATCGTGAAGATATGCAAAAAGTGCCACAACTCTTTTGTTTACATTTGAATCAGCTTCTGCCAATTTCATTCCAAAATAATAAACTCTATTCCAGTGCTCTATTCCGTGCAAAATAGAATCAAGTCTAAATCTTGAAATTGCGTATTCTTTAACTTTTTGTAAATCAATTTGTCCTAAAAAGTTTTCTGTGCTCATAGCTCATTTCCTTCCTTTTGTTCTTTTGATTTTTCATTTCGCGCCACCATGCTCTCGAAGGGGCCTATTTTTATCCATCCCTAAAAATGTCAAAGATCTTGTCGACAACGAAACCTTCCCTAGCGTTACAACTGGGAAGTGTTGTCCTTGGTGAGAAAATTATTTATTGATTATTTGATTTTTTGCTTAATAGTTTGTCTCTTGGCGAATGCCGTTTGGTGATATACGATTAGATTTCTCTAACCGAACTGATGACTAGCTACGCGATGCGGGAAAGTGAATATATCACATTCACTATTTTATAGTCAATACTAATATTAAAAATTTTTTCATTTTTTTTATTCCTCCTTTTTATATTTATATAAAGTATTGAGTCACTAAAATTACCATTTTTCAACCTTGTAATTCGTTATATTATCTGATTTTACAAAAAATATTTTTTATAAAATTTTCTTTTGATTTTTTTTTAAGAAAAAATTTGACTTTTTCGCAGGGGAAATTATATTCATTCCACACAATTTTTTAGGAGATTTTACATGGATAAGAAACTACGAGAATTAAAAAGAGCTTTGGATAATTTATCTAGTTCCTATGAAGAAGTTCCTCATTACGGAGGATATGTGTACAGTCATCATTCAAAAAACAACCTAGACCGTGAAATCGCACGAAGAATTGAAATAGCACTAAAGAAGAAAGGTGTGGTGGTGAGGTAGGAAGAAGGGGGAATAAGCCCACGACTTGTGGGCTTTGAAATATTATCGAATAGAAACCTCACGATATTCTAAAGTAATACCACATAGAGAATCGTTTAGTGTTTTAAGAAAATTTGTATCATTTCTATTTAGAGATGATGGTCCAACAATAACAAGTTTTCCAATTTGATATTTGACCTTTAATAAATAATAATAATGCAAAATTTGACCTAATGCTTCTCTTATACATTCAGTTGCAGAAGGATAAGGCTTGACTTCAAATATCTCATATCTGTCATCTTGCTTTATAGCAACTAAATCAATCCTATATCCTAGTTTTTTAATATAGCTTTCAAGATAAACATTTGCATATTCACCAGAGTTTTCTAATTCTTGTTTTAATCTATCCTGAATTTCTCCATGTATTGAATTAACTACTGTTGCTTTTTCATGACTTCGAGGTTCATAATGTATCGTTCTTACAACATTATTATTATCATTGTGCAAAAGTTCAATTTGGTTTATTGGTGTTATAATTGGACTGTTTTGAATTATTTGCCTTAGTTCTTCTCCAATTGCATTATGGAGTTTTTTTAGAAGTTTTTTTGCTTTTTGAACTATTTGATTATCATCTATGTTAATTCGATATTGTTCAGAAGTTATTCTTTTATGTCTATTTTCCCAAATCTCAAATTGTAAGTTATTATTATACCTTACAATTTGTTCAAAATTACTACAATTTCTGGCATTTTCAAAATGAACTTCAAGACATAATGTATTTTTATCATGAAAAATAAATTCATAGTGACAGTCATTTGTTCCGATTATTTTATCTCTAGTTCCAATCCAAAACCATTTTGTTATGTTACTTTCTTCTGGGTAATTCACAACAAAGATAGATTCTTTTTGAAGCTGCTTTTTTATGTTTATCAAAATTTCTGTTTGTCGATTCATATATGTATTCTCTTTGTGTAAAATTTTATCATACAGAATTTTACTAATCATTAAATTTTTTTCTTATGCTAGTTAAGTAATTATTCAAATATTGTATAAGTTCGCTAGCTATTTCAAAATTATTATAAGTTTGTAATGAAAATATTTTCAAATATAATTCATTATCGGCATCGTGTACTTCATCACATTTTTTTTTATTAAATCTCTCATTAATTATTTCCGATTTTCTTTCGTATGCTTTGCTCGTTACATATAAATATGCATCTCCAGTTTCTATAGAAATTCCAATTGATATTTTATCGATATTTTCAAAATTCTTTAAGCTGCCACTCCAACCAAACCATATAGATTCAGACTTAAATACTTCACTATAGTATTCTTGTTCTATACTTTGATCAATTGAATTAATGATTTCATTTTGTATTAATGCTGCTGAAAATATGCAGAGTTTAGTAGTAATATCAAGAATAGAATTTTTTTCTTCTCCTTCGTCTAATCCCTCTACACGACTTTCAATAATTTTAATAAAATCATCATCAGAATTTGTTTTTTTTAGAAACTCAAGAATTTCTGTCCAATATAGATAAGCAACGTTCTTCCCTTTACATGCATTAGTTAAATCATAGTTTTCATTACAAACAACATATAAAAGTTTATGTTCTTTATCATTTAAGAAATTTTTATAACCATAGTATTGATATTGTTTATTGCCTTTTTTTTCATTTGATGTACATTTATAATAATTTTTAAATTTACCATTTACTTTCACATGTTTTGCACCATCTTGTTTTTCAAAATCGGTTAATGGAGTGCTCATCCTTGTTTTTACTTCAACATAAAGTTTTCCATCATTCCCTGTAGCATCTGGACAGCCATATTGTGGTTCATTTTTATTGTTTGACCCAGTAAATTCGATTTCATTACTTATATTATTTACAGTAGTATTAAATTTAGCTGCAATAAGTTCTCTAAAAGCTTCTGATCTATTATAAAGTTTTACAAAAATAAATTCTGTAATAAAATCTTCATCTCTTTGAACACCCATATGTTTCCCCCTGATTAATGATTGGTACAATTGTCATTGTAACATTAGAATAATACAAACACAACAAATTTATTCTCCCCATCACCCTACCCTAAAAAATCCCACAAAAAATTTGACTTTCTCTCATACAAGGTTATATTCATTAACACAGGTTTTGAATGATTAATTTAGCAAGGAGAAAAAATATGGTTTACTTAAAAGAGTTTAAATTTCCAAGTAAATCCGATGAGTCTTATTTTTGTGACGGGGAAAGAGATATAAAAGGAAACATCAAAAAAAACCAAATGACTTGTTTCAATACTTTATACCCATTTCGAATTTTATCTAAAATAGGATTTGAAGAAATCTATTGTGATACACCAATTACAATCCTTTATGGAGGAAATGGTTCTGGCAAAACAACAGTATTAAATGTAATTGCAGAAAAACTAAAACTTCAGAGAACTGCTCTTT
This sequence comes from Treponemataceae bacterium, assembly GCA_045631425.1. Lineage (GTDB taxonomy): Bacteria > Spirochaetota > Spirochaetia > Treponematales > Treponemataceae > Treponema_I. The sequence goes on from JAZQUR010000057.1 coordinate 18,796, forward strand.
TCAATAAAACTCCATTTTTTATAGATTATTTGAAATATTGCAAAGTAAAAAAAAATACAATACCAGAAGACAGTAAGGTAATTACAAGTGATGACGTTTTCAATTATATGTTTAATGTACGAGCAACAAATCAAGAAATAGACTTTGAACGAGACCGCTTATTTGAAGAATATAATAATGAATGGGGTAGGAGAGAATTTATTTTCAGTAATAATATGGAAAAATATGATAAAATAATAATAATTCCAAGAAAGTGGACAAAATCTCACTATGTAAATCAAAATCTCATGAAAAATGTCAAAACTGGCTCAAACGGAGAAAGTGCTTTAAGTTATTTTCACGAAAAAATAGAGGATGATAAATTGTATCTTCTAGATGAACCTGAAAACAGTTTATCCCCAGAAAATCAAATTAAATTAGCTGAGTATATAGAAAATGCTGCCTGGGCTTGTGGATGCCAATTTATTATCGCAACACACTCGCCTTTTTTACTAGGTATGAAACGTAGTAAAATTTATGACTTAAATTCTAATCCAGTTGATGTTAAAAGTTTTAATGAATTGCCAATAATTCAAACCTATAAAAAATTCTTTGAAGAACATTAAATTATATATTTCGGATTTGAAAAAAATGGGTCTAAATATCCACTACACTTGAAAAGTTGATATATGGGAAAATATAATAGTCTTACTATGAAGCAAAAAAATAAAATGATAGAACCAAAATCTCCAGTTCCAGAAAACCTGTATATTGCAAATGAGCAGCACTATGAACAAGTAATCGAACGCATAAAAAATGTGAAGAAAACCCTCTGGATTGGTACTGCTGATATAAAAGACTTATATGTGAAAGATAAACGGGGAACGAAACCTCTTTTAGAAGTACTTTCTGACTTAGCAAAATCAGGAGTTGAAATTCGCTTAATCCATGCAAAAGAACCAGGTCCCGCTTTCCGAGAAGATTTTGATAAATATCCAGCGCTTATCGAAGGGATGGAAAGAGTTATTTGCCCACGAGTTCACTTTAAAATCATTGTATTTGATTTGAAAGTTGCCTACGTTGGTTCTGCAAATCTCACAGGTGCAGGACTGGGGATGAAAGGAGAAAATACACGGAACTTTGAAGCAGGCGTTTTAAGCAGTAACAAGGAATTCGTAAAAAATGCAGCTAACCAATTTGATAATGTATGGATGGGTTCCCACTGTAAAAATTGTAAAAGAAAGAGATTTTGTGGCGACCCGATTAATGACGCATAAATTTATGCAATGGAGTTTTCCGAAAAAATTACTTTCATTCCCTAATTGTTACACCCTACCCTATCATCCGCATTACCAATTTGACAGTTTTTCACTATCACGAATAAAATAAAAGCACAACCTCAAATTTTTTTTCATAAAATTTGACTTTTGAAAAACTGCAGTTATATTAATCAAAACATATTTTCAAAATAGGAGAACCAAATGAGAAATAATCCACAAGAATTCTATAATGTTACTCAACATACACTTGAAAAAGCAAAAATATTTGAAATCCAAGAAAGAGTATGTGACTATTTAGATTATGTTGTGATTTATGATTGTCTAGACAACGCAAAATTACTTATCGAGGAATACAAAAACAAGAAAACTGTCTGCATTATTGGATGTAGTGAAAATCCTGATTTAGTAGATGATGATACAAAACTTTCCTACGACCTATACTGTTCTCATCCATGTTCTGAAGAAGACTTAGAATCTTTGGTGGATTTCTTACTTTCCGTACGAACAGGAGATACTCACGGCGATCCAGAAGATGTAAAACAGTTTCGCATAAGCGACACAAATAACGCCTTTTCAATAAAACACTTTAACGGGGCAAACTTAAAAAAAATCACCAAAAATCTTACAAAATTGATTAATGAAAACACAACACAACATTCTTCATATCAAAATATTTATGCAAGTATTTTTTCTAAAAAAATAAAATTAGAAGAGGTAGACAATTTGCTTTCAGCCATATATCAAGAGTTCGGAGATGAAATTTCACTTCTATTCACAACAGTTGAAGACAAATCTTCTACTTCTACAAAAATCATCTTTTTATGTGCATAAATCGTTTTCAAAAAGGGCTTCAATATGGAAGAAAAAATTCACATAGATGAATATGGTGAAAAAACTTTTGTTGTATACGACGACACAGGAAAGGAATTGTATCAGAAATATCCATCTGGTGGAGATGAAGAAGTTATCGTCGAAAGCGTTTATCACAAAAATCAACTTGTAAGCAAAGTTACATATTTTGCCTACGGAATATCAGTTTTTGGAACAGAATCTTTAGATGGAACTTTTTACAAAGAATTCACTTTCGGAGGGAAACAAGAAGGATATTGGCTAAGTGAACTCCATCGAGAAAATTATGTTAATGGGAAAAAAGTTTACGAATATTATGATGGCGATGAAGAATGGTTTGACTATGATTCCAATGGCAATTTAATTCATTCTACGGATTAAGATGGTAACAAAAAAAATTATGAGTATGATTCTTTTGGAAACTTAACTCGAATAAAAAAGCAGGCAGGAAGTAAATGACAGAATATCAATACTTTATCGACAATCAAAATTGTTTATGGCTTCCAAGTAATTCAGAAGAAATTTCCGAAGAAGTCATAAATCAATTATCACTCATAATCGATAACACAAACACCACCCCAAAATCACTTTATTTAAACCATTCTGTTTTTATGGATAAATACGAGAATCCAGATGTTATCATTCCAAATGATACGGAAGCTTTCTACTATCGTATCACCTTTAAAAACTGCATTAAGCGGATTTATATTCCTGCTTCTGTAGAAAAAATTACAGTTAGCCCAAGTTCTGATTTTTACGTGGATGAACATTCTGTGGAATTTGTGGTTTCGGAAAAAAACAAAAATTTTGTTAGCGTAAACGGCAGCATTTATACAAAAGATTTTAAAACCCTAGTTTATAGCGCTCAAAAAAAAGGAACACCTTTTTTACTCGACCCAAGATGTGAAGAAATTGCAGATAGCGCCAAACTTTTTGTTGATAAAAAACTCACATTTGACATCAGTTATCCAAAAGTTCTTCCAAATTTGAAAACTATCAATTTTAGAGGGATAATTTCAAAATCGACCAAATTGAAAATTCCAGAAGGAGTTGAAAAACTAAAAAAGGGATTTTGGTTTATAACAAAGCCTTATGCAAAAACTGTTCTATATATTCCCTCAACAGTAAATGAAATCGAAAAAAATCCCGTTTCAAGATATAAAGTAAGCAAAAAAAACAAAGCCTACACATCCTACAAAAATGATTTATATTCGACAAATTACAAAACCTTCTATGCCGGGGATAAAAAACATTTGAAAATCAAAAATGGATGTGAAGAAGTTTATCTTTCTGGTGCAGATTGCGAAACTATTTTTTTACCAAAATCTGTAAAAAACATTTACGAATTAGACTCAAATCAAGAAAACATTAGATTTGTCGTAAATCAAGAAAATCCTTATTTTTCTGAATATAAAGGCTCTCTTTACACAAAGGATTTTGAAACCTTGTTATTTTTGCACTTAGTCAAAAACGGAAGTTTTCATGATATTCACATACATCCCGACTGTAAAAAAATCCATTCCGATGTAGGTATCAAAAAATACAGAACGCGGATTGGAAAAGTTTTCCCAGGAAATCTTTTTTTAACTGAAGAACAAATCAAATCTTTCAAAAATCAGATTTTCAAAACATCTCTATGTGAAAGAGTTCCTATTGAAATTCAAAATTTCACAATGGAAAAGATTAGAAATAGCATTCATGACGAAACTGTTCGTTTTGGGCTTTCTGGCATAGAAATTGATAAAAACACTGTTCTCTCCGACAATTTTCTTCTATTAAATTGCAATAATGATAAATCCCATATCACAAAGCCATGCTTTTATCAAAAAGAAGATTTTGAAGATGCCAAAGATTTCCTTCAAGAGGAATGGAATGGGATTCTCATGGACTGTAAAATCAAAGATATAATCGAGAAACTAAACGCTCAAAAATATAAGACACGAGCTTGCTGTTCTGGACACATTCTACATGCGGAGCAAATTTTTTCAAACGAAGGATTTGTTGGAAATGTTTTAAGCCGAAAACCATACGGAACAATTTGCCAAGGATATATTTACTTTGATTGTATTCCACAGCACTTCAAAAAAATGTTTAAGAAACTCCCAAATATATCCCAAGAAAAGTTACGAAAAAGGATAGAAACTTCATACACAGAACCTGTTTTCTTTTTTAGCACTGATAAAAAACGAGCAAAATCTTTCCTTGATTTTTACTATATAAATACAATCCAAGAACAGACAAAAGTTTTTGATATGTTAAGAGAGAAAATCACTCAGTAAAAAAACGGGCTCCCAACCATGAGAGCCCGCGCATTCTATTTATAAGCAATTTCTTATACTGTCACAGAACCGATGTAAGGCAAGTTTCTATATTTTTCTGCCCAGTCGATTCCGTAACCAGCAATAAATTTATCTTCAATTACAAAGCCAACATAATCAACGTGAACATCTGTTTTCCTTCTTTCAGGCTTATCCAACAAAGTACACAATTTCAATGATTTTGGATTTCTGATTTGTAATTCTTTCACCAAATTGCTTAATGTAAGACCAGAGTCAATTATATCCTCTACAATCAAAACATTTTTCCCAGCAATATCAATATCCAAGTCTTTCAAGATTTTTACAGTTCCAGAAGATTCTGTTGAATTTCCCATAACTTGATACGCTCATAAAATCGATACTTACATCAAGATTAATTTTTCTAATCAAATCTGATACAAAGACACTAGCACCTTTTAAGATTCCAACTACTAGCAAAGGTTCGCCTTTGTAGTCATTTTCAATTTGTTTTGCGATTTCCTCAACTTTTTTAGCGATTTCAGTTTCAGATATCATTACGTCGATTTTTGCCACTTTACCGTTTCCTTTTCCAATTGATGAGTCATTATATCACATTTATTAATTTAATAAGTCCCTATATCAAATTTGTATAAAAAAATCACAAAAATAATAGTAACAAACTTTCAACGCTATAGCATATTTTGATAAAAAGCCTATTATCACCCTACGAAATTCTCCCTAAACGATTTTTTATCTGCTGATAAATAGCATCTAAAAGTTCCGAAGATTTTGCCAATTCCTTCTTTGAGGCAACTTCTTCAAAAGCCGGAAATATTTTTTTTGAAAAATCTTCTATTATATTAATCCAAAATCGATTTTTGATTTCTAAGATTTCGGCTTGCTTGAGAAAATCACTTTGGGAAATCTTTGAAATATCGTAATTGCTTCCCAGTTTCATCGCCATCTTTGTTGTAAGCGAAGGATAAACTGTGGTACTCACCAAATCATACAACGATGATAAAAGGATTTTTGAGTCGTTATAAACCAATGAAAAATTCTTTCCATGGGAATCGCAGTTTCCTATCAGATAATTAAACATAATAGCTTTTAGGAAAATATTTATCTGGTCGATTTTATCAGAAAATTTGAGTCGAATTAAATCCATAGAATTTTTGAAGGAAGGTCCACCATCAGCCTGATATTTTATATCATTCATAATTCCTAGAGCTTGGCAAAAATCCTCTTGATGAATTCTCTCGATTTCATTTTTTTCAGGATTGAATTTTCTGTCGTATCGCTGACAAATAAAAACTGAAGTATCCGCCACATCCATAATTTGTGTTTTTGGAACTGGGAACCCAAGTTTTTCAGCAAGGTTCATACAAAAAAACTCGTTATGCGCGATAGAAGAAAGTTCACCAGTGCGAGTTGGTTTTAAAATATGAGTTGAAGGAGCTCCATTTTTTGGAAGATGCCAAGACTCATCAAAATACGCCAAAGATATTTTTTCTTGAGCTCCAGCTAGAGAAAGGCGAAGGTCGTTTGTGCCTAAAAGCATTGGCTTATTTTTTGATTCTTTTATCAGAGAAGAAAGGGCTCCCTCGTCTAATAGCGAATAGTTTTTGTCCGAAAGTTCCCAATTTGATTTTGGGTTTGGATTCTCAGATTCGGGATTATAAAAAGAAACTGTTCCACTACACTCCCCTCCCAAAGCTTCCAAAAACTTGATAGTGCTTGTTTCTGAGATGTGTAAGTATGTTGATATTCGGTTTTTTATAGAGCCTTCAGGTAACAACCCAGAAAAATATGGTAAGCATTGTCTTTGAGAGAATTCTTCTTTTTGAAGTGGCAACGAAAGTGATAATGGACTGCCATTTTGATTTATGTATTCATCATCATATTTAAAAACAATTCCTCTGTCGGCAGTTGTTGAAAGAGAGCCTGCGCATTTATCAAGTAAGTAAACTTTTAATTCCATAATTTATCCATTTATTCTGCAGAAAGTTTGATTCCAAAAAAGTTTACAACCTTAAGCACTTTATCAATTTGCAATGTTGGCTTTCCATTTTCCAATTCAGAGAGAAAGCGAATCCCCACGTTGCATAAAGCCGATGCTTCTGATTGTGTCATACCAAATTCTAGTCGTTTTTGCTTCACTAATTTTGATAAATCTTTTACAGTAAGAACTTCCATATAAAAAGTTTATCATTCCCGAACGGGAAAATCAAGACATTTTTTTGCATTTTTGAGAAACATTTTACCGAACGGGAATACAAGAAAATAGTAACAAACTTTCAACGCTATTGCTTTATCACAATTTCTTGATAAAGCATGCTTATATCATCATGAGAAAAATCTTTGTTTTCTACTATATAAATGATTTCTTCGTCTGAGTATTTGTCGCTTGGATACAAAATTACAACCGATTTATCATTATCTTGGAGAAAGTGATTTTTACCAAATTCTGTATATCGAGTTGCGCCGATAGAAAACAACATCTTGGAAATCTTTTCGCCAAAATCCAAATATGAATTAAGATTTTCAGTTGGCCCCTCATCAAGTTGATTATTCAATTTATCAACAATCCAGTTAAGAAGCTTTTCGTAGATATAGCTATAGTCTTTGATGAAAGAAGTTTCGCCGTATTGAAAGATTTTTTCATCACGGATTAAAAAACAGGCAATTTTATATTTATTGATATTTCCCTTTTCTGAAAAATCATCCATTGGGATTAGGTTTGCTGCAACACCTTTTGAAGATTCTCGTCTTTTTTCGGAAAAATGATTTTATCGCTATCGAATGGGAAAGTTTTTAGATAGTTTGGAATCAAATTATTTTCAGAAGGAATATATGTTGGGAAAACCGCTTTTGGAGCATTTGCTTCTTTTGTTTTAACATTAACAAAATCTTTTGCTTCACCAGCTTGTTCTAAGTGCCCTGTAAAATTTCCTGCAACACCAAATGTTGCCATATTTTGCAATTCGTATTTCATGGATTTATAATAAAGGAAAATCAACCTTACTACAAGTTAATGAAAAATGATGTAAAAACTCTCCCGATTTAAAGTCCCCTACCCTACCCTACTCCATATTTTTTTTAAGAAATGGTAACAAACTTTCAACGCTTAAGGGCTGTAGGGGAAATGAACACCTGTTAAATTCTTTCTCCTTTTTCATCTAGAGGATAAATTGTGCCCCCACAATAAAATTTATTGCTTTCAACCCAATCAATAAATTTCATCAAAAGACTATCTAAATCAATAGGATTTTCAGAAGTATCCAATACCATTGAAATTTCATATTCGCTTTTAGTATTCTTTTTATCCAGAGCTTTATTCATATATCACCCCATACTATTAAACATTCTAAAAAAAACAACCCATAAGTATATTCTATAAATAAACCCTATAACTTTCATTAAACTTATAGTTGAAATCTAAAATACATTGTTTCAGTAGCAAAACTTGCCAGAAATTACCTCTTTTATCCTCAAAAAATGGTAACAAACTTTCAACGGTAAGGCTTCTTTCTGTAAAAAATAGTAACAGATTATCAACGATATATTATTTTCCATATAAAAAATGATACGAACATCGACCTAAAAAAATGAAAAAACACAACTTTTTGGCCACCCAATGACAGCTGGGAAGTTATTTTTTTTGGTAACAAATTTTCAACGCTTTACAAATTTAGATTTTTCATAAATGTAATGGTAGATTTTTTCTTTTTGAAGGCAAAAAAAAATTTATGAAAAATTTACTGAAAAAAGTCCCCTCCCCTACTCCACTTTCTGAGAAAATTTTTTTGAAAAAAAACGCAAAATTTGCTCAAATTTTCAAAATTCTAAAAACGCAAAAAAAGGACCTTAAACGCGTCCGTTTTTATCAAGTCGATAAATTACTCTATTTTTAATTTTTAACGCGTCTACGGCCTTTCTCGTGGGTGGTCCATTTTTTCAAATTTTTCGATATATAAATATATACTTTTTAATATATATTACACTATGTTTATATCTTTTTTGCTATTATATTTCATAGCGTTTTTAATATTAGTTTTTATATATTTATATAAATATAT
>JAZQUR010000058.1:0-18955 GCA_045631425.1 Treponemataceae bacterium
TGTGTCCAATAAATGGGGTACACTTCATTTTTGATGAAAAGCTAGTCTTTTTTTTGTGTTATCTACCACAACATTGTTTGTATTTTTTACCGCTACCACAAGGACAAGGATCGTTACGCCCAACTTTTGGCGCTGTTCGGACAACCTGCACATTATCACCTTGGCGGCGAGAAGCCATTGGACTTGCATTTGCACCAGCTCGGGCTGCATTTCCGTCAAAAGCTTGCATTGCGTTGTGTTGAGCGTTCATTTCACGTGGACCACGAGCTGAGCGAACTACAGATTCTCCCGCTTGGATTTTTACACGGAACACTTTTGAAACAATGTCCAAACGAATGCTATCCAACATATCATAATAAATATTGAAACCGTCAATTTTGTATTCTGTCAACGGATTTTTCTGACTGTATGAACGTAGATAAACCGCATCACGTAAGCCTTCAAGAGCTTCCAAGTGGTCTAGCCATTTTTTATCAATATTTTGGATGTATTGATAACGAATGAACATATTCAGATTGTGTTTTCCAACCAAATTTTCTTTTGTAGAAATATCTTTTTCCAAAGTTTCGATGATTTTTGCTTTTATATCATCAGCAATTTTTGGATTTTTTGCCAAATCTTCCATATTGAAAGACATTGCAAAAGTGTGTTTAAGATTTTCAACAAGATTATTGTATGCTTCAGTAGGATTTTTGCGAGATTCATCCAAATATTCTTGGAAAAAATCTTCAACTGCATCTTTTGCGTTGTTTAAAACACGTTCAGAAAGATTTTCATCACTTAAAATCGCATCTCTTTGCTGATAAATTTCATTTCTCTGCTGATTTAGAACATCATCATAATCAAGAAGATGTTTACGAATTTCAAAGTTTCTTTCTTCGACCTTAGTTTGTGCTTTTTCAATACCTTTATTTAACCATGGGTGATCGATAGCAACATCTTGTTCCATACCGATTCGTCCCATCATGGCTTTCATACGGTCGCCACCGAAAAGGCGCATTAAATCATCATCAAGTGAGATAAAGAATTTTGAACGACCTGGATCACCTTGACGTCCAGAACGACCGCGAAGCTGGTTATCAATACGGCGGCTTTCATGGCGTTCAGAACCGATAACGTATAAACCGCCACAAGCTTTTACTTCTTCATAGTCTTTTTTCCAAAGCTCTTTTTCTTTTGCAAGAACCTCAGCGTAGTGTTCTGGTGTGGCGTTTGTTCCAGCTTTTTTTGTAGCTCTAAATTCTGGATTTCCGCCAAGCTTAATATCAGTACCACGACCTGCCATGTTTGTTGCAATAGTTACAGCGCCTTTGCTACCTGCTTCCGCAATAATCAGAGCTTCTCGAGCGTGATTTTTAGCATTCAAAACTTCGTGGCGAATACCTTTTTTTGTAAGGATGCTTGAAAGTAACTCTGATTTTTCGATAGAAACTGTCCCTACCAAAACTGGCTGACCTTTTGCGTGGGCTGCTTGGATTTCTTTAGCGATAGCTTCCCATTTCCCTCTTTCGTTTAGGTAAACTTCGTCGTTTTCATCGATACGAGCGACTGGTTTGTGGGTTGGCACAACTACAACATCTAAATCATAGATTTTGTTAAATTCTACAGCTTCAGTTTCTGCAGTACCTGTCATTCCAGAAAGTTTTTCGTACATACGGAAAAAGTTTTGGAAAGTGATAGTTGCAAGAGTTCTGTTTTTCTTTGCAATTCTGATATGTTCTTTTGCTTCGATAGCTTGATGTAAACCGTCACCGTAACGTCTTCCGTCTAGGATACGACCTGTAAATTCGTCAACGATTTGAACAGCGCCATCTTTTACAACGTAATCAACGTCGATTTTGTAAAGTGTGTGGGCTCTTACAGCTTGGGTAAAATAGTGAATGTATTCAAAGTTTTCTTCATCAAACAAACTTCCATTGTTGATGATATTGTGTTTTTTCAAAATGCTTTCGATTTTTAGCATACCTGCATCTGTAAAAGAAACACGTTTGCCTTTTTCATCGATTTTATAGTCACCAATTACTTCTTGACCTTGAACTTCATCTGGATATTCGTCTGTTTCTGGGTCTTTTTGCACTTCATCAAGTTGACCAACATATTTATCAACTTCGTAGAATTTTGCTGTGTCGTCTTCACCTTGTCCAGAAATAATAAGAGGAGTTCTTGCTTCATCAATCAAGATAGAGTCGATTTCGTCAACGATACAATATGCAAATCCTCTTTGAACTTTTTGGTCAAGAGAAACTTGCATATTATCTCTTAGATAGTCGAAACCAAGTTCGTTGTTTGTTCCATAAGTGATGTCACATTTATATGCTAATTTACGAGCTTCGTTATCCATGTTTGCAACGATAATACCAACGCTTACACCAAGATATTCGTAAACAGGGCGCATCCAGTTTGCGTCACGTTCAGCAAGGTAATCGTTTACTGTAACAACGTGAACGCCTTTTCCTGTTAGAGCATTTAAGTAAGCTGCTGCAACTGTCATCAAGGTTTTACCTTCACCAGTTTTCAATTCTGCAAGTCGTCCAGAGTGAAGAACCAAAGACCCCATAATCTGTGTGTCGTAAGGACGTTCTCCAAGCACACGTTTTGCGGCTTCACGAGCAAGTGCAAATGCTTTTGGTAAAATATCGTCTAATGTTTTACCATTTTGTAAATCTTGCTTAAAACTATTTGTAGCTTCCTTTACTTCTGTTTCTGAAAGAGAAGCTGCCCAACTTTCTTCTGCATTTACTTTTTCAACTATTGGCAAAAGATTTTTAATATCACGGTCATTTTTAGATCCGAAAAAAAATGTCAAAATTGAATCAATCATTGTTATAATATAAGTATAAAAAATAATTTCGTCTAGTATAAAATAATATTATCCTAATAAATAACCATGTTCACTTTTTTTTGGTTTTGTGGTAAAATTATTCTGAGGTTTTTTATGAAAGAATTTTTACCATACGACGTCGTTAGAAATGATGCTTTGAAATTAGCACACAAAATCCTAAAAGACGGTTTTGTTCCAGACGTTATTTATTGCTCACTTCGCGGTGGCGCTTACATGGCAAATGTTATTAGTGAATATTTCAAAATCGCTAGAAAAGGCTGTCGTCCTGTTTTATATTCAGCAGTAGTTGCTCGTTCTTACACAGACATTAGAGCTCGTGACCGTGTTATGGTTGATGGTTGGACTTATTCACCAGAACATCTTCGTCCGGGAGATAAAATCCTTTTAATCGACGATATTTTTGATACTGGAAAAACAATTAACTATCTTGTAGAAGTACTTTTAGAAAAAGGTGTTCCAAGAAAAGATATTAAAGTTGTTGTTCACGATTACAAATATTTTACAAACAAAGAAGAACAACTTCCTATTCAACCAGACTACTATTGTAGAAAGTTTGAAATCAACAGCCCAGAAGAAGACAGATGGATTCACTACATGAGCCACGAGTTAATCGGTCTTTCAATGGAAGAACTTGAAGAACATTATTTCAAACAAGATCCTGAGTTGAGAGAAGTTTTCGAGGATTTATACAAAAATAACAACTAAATTTTATGGAGAATCTTATGGCAAAACCAAAATTCGCTAAAAATCTTTTCATTTTGGGATTACTCTTAATTTCCGCTGTGGCTATGGCAGCAGTTCCTGTTACAAAGGTGATAAGTCCTGTTGCTGGAACTTGGGCAAATCCTCAAAGTTTGATTGTAGATAGTGAACCTGGTACAGAGGTTTTTTATTCTCTAAATGGAGAAGATCCTCTCGTTTCTGGTTTTGCCTATGATGGTCCAGTTTTGTTAGAAGGCACTGGAGATTTTTCTTTAACAGTTGTTTCTGTTTCAAAAGAAGGGGCTTCAAGACCAAAAACAATTCAATATTCCGTTCAAAATTCCCAAAATCTTGATTTTATCAACTTATCCGTAGATTCACCAATCGTTCCAATGTACAAAGATTCTGCTATCAAAATGCCAAATGACGTTTCTTGGTTTGTTGGAACTTCCACATCATCCATTCCTGATGAAAAATTATTTCAAAAAGGCGGCGAAATCGCTTTATATTCAAATTGTGATATTGTTGAATATATTCCCCTAGTAATTAAAAAAGATAATGCTTTTTATCGATATGTTTTGAAAATCGGATTTTCTGATTCTCTACGATATTCTGCACCAGTTCCTTCTGTAACTGGAATAGAATTTTTTGCTTGGAATTACATTCGTTTGTTAGATGGAGAAAAAGCAACTTATTCTATTGATGATGGAGAATGGAAAACAACAAATACTTTAATCGCTATTGATAGAACTAAAAATCATACAATCAAGTGGCAACGTGCAGACCGCTCTGATTTTGTAAAGGTTTTCTTTATTCCTGCAAAACCAAATCTACTTGGTGTGCCAGAAAAAGGCTTTACAAATCAAAGTGTTAAGCTAAAACTTGATTCAAATGATTATCAGATTGGCTACAACTCTCCAGATGGCAATCTTTTGTTCACTCGTGAAATAAATGTTGATACAGTTTCCGGTGATTGCGCTAGTGTTTCTGTTGATTTTGACATTTATTTCCAAGGAATAAAGCAAGGTTCTATAAATCCAGCTTTTATCATTGACCGAAGAAATCCTGTTCTTCCTGAAATTGTTTCGTCTGCAACTGATAATTTTTCACGTTCAAGCATCGAGCTAAACTTTATCTCTGATGATGAAGTTTTCTATTCAGTTTCTTCGCCAATTAAAAGTGAAACAGGTTTTGATTCATTTGATATTACTGATTCAGAGATGATTTCAGAAAAATCTAAGTTCCAAGAAGCTGAAAATAACAGAGTGATTTTAACAGCACCTAAATACGAAGCTGTTTGTTACACAGTTTACGCTTATGCAAAAGACATTTCTGGAAACTGTAGTGAAATCACAACATATACAGCAATTATAGATTCAAAGAATTTCTACGTTGATTCAAGTGCTGATTCTTCTATAGCTCACTTGGGAACAAAATTTGACCCATATTCAACAATCGAAGAAGCTATTGACTCAATAAAAAGCAATAATGTGACTTTATATTTGAAAGGAAACTTTAATCTTTCAAAGCCAGTTTCTATTTTGGCTGATTGTCAGATTTTGGGAGAAGAAAAAACTCGATTAAGTTTTACATCAAATGCTCAGTTGCTTATCGAAAATGCAAATGTTTCTATTGAAAACTGTATTTTTGAAAAACAAGTTCCACAAACTGGGGATGTTATCCAAAAAAATCTTTTCCAAGTTTATGATTCAACTTTTAAAGCAAAAAATTGTGAGTTTGTTTGTTATTTTGATTTTAGCGGAAATTGTATCACAGCAAAAAATTCTTCAGTTTCATTAGAAGATTCTGGTTTGTCAGTTTATGCATCATCTTATGCTTCTGCAATTAACGCTGAAAATTCATTGCTAAAAATCCAAAAGGGTAGAATAAACTCTTCTGCAAAAACTGCTGTTGCTATAAGTTCTGCAAATAATTCATGTATTATCGATGAATCTGAAATCAAAGTGATAGGAACTTATACACGAGCTTGTGAATTTTTATCTGTGGTTTGGGAAATTCAAAACTCAACTTTTGTTTCTCAAAACGCGATAAAACCACAAAGTGCAATTTGGATGGACAGTTTTTCATCAAAAAATGTTGATTTTAAGAATAAAGTGCAAGGATTTACAACCTTGTATGTTCAATCGAACTAATTTTGATATATTAAAAAGTAGGATGGAATTATATGAAAAAAATGTTTAGCGTATTTATGTTGATTTTTGCTTTGTTTGCCTTTCCATGTTTTTCTGAAACTATGGTGATGGAAGCAAAATCAGTAAATGAAAAAATTGATTTTCAGCAACTTTTTGAAACATCTCTAGAAAATGGGGATTTTTTAGAATATGAAAATACCTTGCTTTCACTTTTGCAAGAAGAAAACCCAGAAAAAGATGTTTTTGCAGAAGCCATTTTCTATACATTTTTTTACAATGATTTTTCATCTGAAGAAGAAACACCTGCTTCACAAATCGCAGAATTGGTAACAACTTTGTCTTCTGACAGCAAATATTTTTCTGTAATAAAATTTTTCAAGGAAAAAGCAAATTCTTCTCTTTTGAAAAAGTTTGATATTGGACAAGAAATCCTTGTGTTGCAAGAAGTTCCAAGTGATTCAACTAGCGTGATTTATCTTGAAAATCCTACTGCAGAAAGAAAATCATTGTTGGCAGCAATTTCAGAAGTGGAAGCTATGAATAAGCGTTTTACTGAACAAGCACAGATTTCTGGAGAAGTTTTGCGATTTACAGACCAAGCTTTTATCAAAACTACTGAAAAACCAAATCTTGTGTTTGTAATGAAAAACGAACCTGATTACAATGTTTTATATCAGTCATATTTAGAAGCTGGAAAAAATATTCAGGGAATTTCTTTTGGACAAACACCTGACGCTTATTATCACTTAGTTTCTGACTTAGAAAAACTTGATGCTATAGCTTTTGAAAACGGCTTGATTTTATCAAACTTATTTTCTGATTTTACTAACTCAATTTTGAAGATTTACCATACATCACCTTACGTTTTGACAATGTTAAATTTTGACCAAATTGATTTTGTTGCAAGTGAAATTGATTTTGTGGTTAATTTCCCTGCATTCAACAAGAGAATTACAAATCTATTAAAAAAATAGGTGGCTTTATGAAAAAAGGTTTTACAGTTTTTTTAGTTTTTTTCATAGTTTTGTTGGTTTTAGTTGGCACCTTAGCTCTTGCTTATTATAAAAATTCTTTCCCAGTTTTCACAGATTTAGTGAATTCTGTTTTGTTTCCAGAAAAACAGGTTGTAGAAGTTGAAGTTCTACCAGAACTTGTAGAAGAACCAAAAGATTTTTTGCCTACAATCGAAAATGTTGATATAAAAGTTTTTCCTTCAGCTCAAATCAAGAAAAATTTTATTTCAACAAATCTTGAAGATTATGAAATCCCAAATATTGATTTGAAAATTTCTGAGGATTTTTACGGATTTTCATGTTTTGGTGATTTTAACTTTGAAAAATCTTTTGAATATCCAATTATTTCTGATTTCGGGATTTTTGGAAATGCTTTGGCTTTTGTAACTGCAGATTCAAAGTTTTGGCTTTTGGATTTGACTTCTGGTGAAATTATCCAATCAGTTGATTTAGGTTTTACTCCAAAGGCTTTAGACTCTGAAAATCAAAAAGTAAACTACTGTTTTTACCCAATTTTTGAAGTGATTTCAGAATCTGGTGAAAAATATTCAGTTGTACTTTGTGATGCTGAATCATATTCTCTAAATCCAGAAACTGTTGTCCAAAAATCTCTAAAAGAACTTTTCCTTCCTTCAAAAGATGCAACTGATTTTATGGTTTCTCGCTTGGAAAGTTGGGGTGTTTCTTCTGATTTAGCAGAACTTCCAAAACTAGAGTTTTTTATCGGCGATGAAAAATACCTTTTCCCAAATGATGATATCCGCTTATTCTTCTATTCTCCAGAAGTTGCAGGAAAATATACTGTTGGCTTAATGAACCAAAACGGTGCTCTTGTTACCGACAACGCTGTTGTATCAGTTTTCAAAGAAGATGGAGTTTTGGTTGAAGTGAGTCTTGGCTACGTTGCAACTGAACCAAATGTTTCTGTTTATCTTGAAGAAGGTAACTATTACATTCTTGCTTACAGAATAAACAGTGAAGAGTCTACATTAAAAGAAGTCTATCTAGGCGTAAAATAGGTATTCTATGGCGTTTTTATTCGGAATTGATGAAGCAGGTCGGGGACCACTTGCTGGCCCTGTTTACGCCGCTTGTTGCGTTTTACCAGATGATTTTCCCGTAGAAATTTTAAACGACTCAAAAGCTTTGTCCGAAAAAAAACGTGAAAAAATCGAGCCGATTATTCGGGAAAAAGCATTGGCTTATGGAATCGGTTTTGCAACTCATACTGAAATCGACGAAATTAACATTTTACAAGCTACACTTTTGGCTATGAAACGCGCTTTCCAGCAAATGCTCGAAATGCTAAAAAATCAATTTCCAAATTTAGATGAAACAGAAATTTCTGGAATTGTGGACGGAAAGTTTGTACCAAATATTGATTTTCCATGCGTGGCAGAACCAAAATCCGATGCAAAATATCCTTGTGTTATGGCGGCCTCAATTTTGGCAAAAAATGAGCGAGATAGGGTAATGGTAGAATATGCCAAGTTGTATCCAGGTTATGATTATGAAAAACACAAAGGATATCCAACAAAGGCTCATAAAGAAAAATGCCACCAATTAGGACCTTCTCCTATTCAGCGGCATTCATTCAAATATTAAATTAGATTTCTTCTTGGTTTGTACGTTTTGAAGCAACACGAACTACTTTACCAGTTCTTTTAATTCCGTCTGGTTTTCTTTCATTCTTTGTTTCTTTTGTATTTTTCTTTTTATAAACTTTTTTTCCAGCTGCAGAAGCTTTTGCTGCTTTTTTTTCAGCGGCTTTTTTGCTTCTTTCTTTTCTGTCTTTGTCTATAAAAGAAACTGAGTCATCAAGACCCTTGAAGAATTTTTGCATATCTTCAGCAAAAATACAAATAGCGTGTCTGTCGAAGTCTTCTCCGTTTCTACTTTTGCTTTCAACAATCTGTAAAAAAACATCGCCTGTACGATTTTCTTTTACATTAAAGAAATATGAACGATTGTCCAATGTAACTTGTGTTGTAAAAAGTTCTCCACGTACTCCCATAAAATCCATCCTTAGTTTTGTCAAAGTTTATATGAAAAATCTAACATATTTTGCGGTTTAGTGCAATAGTAATGTTTTAAATTGTTATGCTTTGTCAGCTTCCAAAATCATTTCAGAATGCCATTGTAACAATTCTTTTTCCATTTCTGGATTATTGCCTTTTACGTCGCACATAACTCTAAATACAGGTTCTGTTCCACTTCCTCTCATCCAGATAAAAGCGAGATTTTCCTTTTTATTATTTTTCAAAAGGATTTTTAGACCGCCTTTTCCAGAAATTGAGTAGTCGTCAATATTTCGAGTTTCTTTTGTACCATTATTACAAAGTGCTTCGTATTCTGAAATGCCGTATTTTTCTTCCAAATAAGCCTTTTTGTTAGCCCATTGATTTTCAAATACAGTTTGATATTTTGATTTTAGCACAGCGTGGTCAGTTGTTGTGATTTTTAGCAAAGCACGAGATTCTGAAACACCAGTTGTTGTATAAACTGGCAAAGTTTCAATTACATCAATCAAAGAGAAGTCTTCTTTGTATTTATCTTCTTGATTTGAAAGTGAGCACCACAAGTGAAATAGACCTTTTTTTACAGAACCGTCAGGGTTTTTGCTATCTTTAATTGCTAGTAGTTTGATTAAAGCAAAAATACTGTTTAGAGGATCTCTAACTGCTGCAGGATGGGTGATATTTCCACCGTTTGAGCCTTCACCCAAGATTCTAACTTCGTAACCTTCTGCTCTTAGCTCTCGAGCGCGGTTTACAACGTTTGCTTCACCAACTTCTGCACGAGCAACCAATGTTCCAAATGCACCAGCAATTTCTTCGATACGCATTGATGTTGGGTCATTTACAGAAATTGCAGTTTTTGCGCCTTCTCCTGTTTTTCCAGAATATGCTAGGAAAGCCAATTCACTTAAAACTGATAATGCAAAAACTTCTTGAGCTTTTAGAACTTCTGCTTTATTTTCCTTTTCATTCCAGAAAACGATATTTCCGCGGTCGCCGTCACAATCTGGCATATATCCTAAAATCGCGTCTTTTTTGCCTTCTTTTTGAAGACGAGCCATTTCATCAGCACAGTAAACGAGATTTTCTGGTTCTGGGATAATTGCGTGTACAATTTTTCCAGGTTCGTTATTTATTGCGTAAAATCCAAGTCCATTTTTGTTGAAATATGAATTATCAATACTTAATGTTCTTGCACTTCCGTTCATATCACAAACAATAGAAAGTGGAGTAGCGTTTGTTGTTTCTTTTATGCTTCCAAAAATCAATTCTGAGTCAGCATCTCCACAAATTACTTTTGTAGAAAAATCTTCGTAGAATAAAATTGCTTCTTTTTTGTATTTTGGAATATTGTCGTAAACTTCTTTTACTTCATTTTCATCACATTTTGAAAGTTCTTCTGCTTTTTTGATAGGATCTTCAACATCACATAGTGATAAGAAATCTTTTGCCAAAACAGAAGCTTCTGAACCCGGAATTACGCCACCATCATTTTTTCCAAATTTTACACCGTTGTGTCCGATTGGATTGTGACTTGCAGAAATGTAGATAAAACCGTCAACTGTGTGTGAAAATGCCATAATTTCTGGAGCTGCAGTTATTCCAAGATACATTGGCTTTATTCCGTTTGCCAATAAAACTCTAATCATAGAATCAGCGATAGCCGGACCAGTTGGACGTGCATCAATTCCAATAGCAATTTTGGGATTTGGATTTATCTTTTTAATAAAATCAACGTAAGCTTGAGCCATGAATGCAGAAATTGCTTTGTGTTCTACAGAAATTTCTTTTGTACCATCTTCTTCTTCGCCAGATTTTGCAAAGATACCACGCCAGCCTGAAGCGGATAAAATCATTTTTGATAAGGCTTGATTAAAGTTTGTTGTATTCATGTACTAACAATAACATGTAACTAAAAAAAAGAAAAGTGTTTATATGCGGATTTGTGAAAAAAAGGTTATTCACTTTTACATGAATAACCTTTTGGAAGTGGCGGGAATTGAACCCGCGTCCGAATGTGCGGACCAGGAATGTCTACAGGTTTATTGGTGCGAGGTAGTTGTCGGGAAACGGTAGCAGCACCACAAGCGTCGTCTCCGTATTTCAGTAAAAGTCCCTAAAGCGTACTGAACACCGCTTTAAGCAAGCCCTGATTGCGTCGGGTAATTAAGCCGTTCAGAGCGGCACAGCTTAAAACCCGGGTTATGCAGCTAGTGCGTAACCGTAAGAATTGTCGTTTTCGGCAATTATTTTTTTTGTCTGTTCAGAGGACAGGCAACCTCACCTGCAACTCAAGACCACGAATCACACCCGTCGAAACCGGTGCACTCCCTTAAGTTGTTGAATTTTAATATAGCAATGTTTTGTCTTAAAATCAATAAAAATCTATACTAATTTTTTGATTTTTTTAGGATAAGAATTCTTATTGAGTAAAGTAAACCAACAGCCATAACTGCTACATTTATCACATCAATAAATGCTCGTACAATTCCACTGATAACAGATGTTTTGTACAAAATCGAAAAAACTATTACAGAAATAATTCCCATAGGAAGAAGTAGGGCATATTTGTATGATTTTCGTATTTTTTCAGTTTTTTGTTGTTCTGATTTTTCGTCACAACATGTGAAAAAGTTTTTTATCGCACCTAAAACACGAGTAAACAAAGGAGGATTTTTCAACTTTTCTAAAGTTTTGTATCCCTCCATAAGTTCTTCATCTGTAAAAGGTAATCTTTGATTATTTTCTTCTAATTCCATTTCAAGTTGCCCGATTTTGTCCTCTGCATCTACAACATTAGCGTTGATTGTTGTCCAACCTAATTGTTTAGCAGATTCTAGGCGGCGTTGACCTGCAACTAGCTCATTTTTTGTGTTTATGGTGATAGGAGAAAGAAGACCGTATCTTCTAAGACTATCCTTTAGAGCCTCGATATCTCCTAAATCCTTTCTTACACGCTTTTTTATCTTGATTTCATCAATGTTAATAAGCATAAACACCTCCAATAATATTTATATGCTTAGTCAAGCAAATAATTGGTGGTTGGTAATTCTGGCTCGTCATTTAGTTCGAACATATTCTCATGATTAGAACCTGATGACTGTGTATTTCCCGCTGAATTACTATCGAAATCGTAATTATCCAAGAATGATAAATCTAATTTAATTGTATTTAAATCAGGTGTTTCCAATGTATTTCCTGATTGTAACATTTCTTGACGTAATCTGTCTGTTCCCAAAAGTTTGTCATTTTCTCTTGTGCTATGTAAGCTACACATTGTTGTAGGTTCTGTTCCCTCCAAGAAAACGTGAGTAACTTTGTGGTTTCCACAAGAATTTGTTGGTAAAAGACCTGATACAGAACAAACTGTAGCTTCTACAAGTCCTGTTTGAGGTTTTACGAATTCTTTGTAAGGTAATCCTTTGTGGATTTCGTTCATATATTCACCCCAAGCAACACCAGCCAATGTAGCACCTGTTAATTCTGTTCCCAAGGATGTACCTTTTTGGTCGAATCCAAACCAGAATGCTGCTGTGTAATATGGAGAATATGCCACTGTCCATGCGTCAGACCAGTTTTGAGTTGTACCAGTTTTTCCAGCCATCGGCATAGAAAATGTTTTTCCATCAGCATCTTTATATCTGAAATAACTTCCCCATCTTGAACCACGAGCCAATGTACCAGTTTTAACAGTATTTGTTAAAATATTTGTCATTACATAAGCATTTTGCGGAGTGATAACTTGAATGTTTTCACCTTTTTCTTGTTGTTCAAGTCTTAAATCCTTTTCTGGAGTTAAGAATACGTCACCATTTCTGTCGGCAACTGAACGAATTGCAATTGGAGTAACTTCTTTACCTTGGTTTGCAAAAATTGCAAATGCACGAGCCATTTGAATTGGCTGAACTGTACAAACCCCTAATCCTAAAGGATAAACCGGAATAATACTTCTTGATTCTCTTTCGTTTTCAGGAATTCCAAGTAGGGCAGTAACTCTTTCGATTGCGGCATCAAAACCAACACCAGATAAAACTCTGATAGATGGAATGTTCATTGAGGTTGAAAGAGCATACCATAATTGAACTGGACCTTCCCATGTTCCCTTATAGTTTTGAATAATATACTGACTTCCATCATTGTTATAGAAAACAGTTGGAGTGTCATATAAAATTGTAGCTGCTGTGAAATTACCTGAATCAATAGCTGCTGAGTAATACAAAGGCTTAAATGTAGAACCTGGCTGCAAAGTTGCCTGAGTTGCTCTAATAAACTGATTTTCTTCATCGAAGGAGCTACCACCAACCAAAGAGGTGATGTAACCTGTACTATTTTCAAGAGAAATCATAGTACCTTCGATTTGTTTTTTTACAGATGATTCTTTTTGTGTTGTGTTTACTTTATTAACAACACTGATTTTTAGATCTTCCATTCCGTTTAACAAAGCAAAAACGTCCAAAATTGGATTAATTTGCTTGTTATATGTTGAATTAACAGAATTTTCACGTCGTTTATCAGATGTTTTCATCTCTGGAATGTTAAACATCAAAGACATTAATTCTGTCATTGGAATATAAGTGTTTACAGCATCAAGTTTTCTTACATTTGATGATGATTGATATGATTCATTTGCAGAAGCAATATATTTTTCCATTACTGTGTCTGCAACTTTTTGGTGATTTAAGTTTAATGTTGTATTAACTGTAAATCCATCTGTATAAAGATTTAGAGTTCCATACATTTGGTTTGAAAGCTCACGAAGAACGTATTCACTAAACCAAGGAGCAGCGTCTTCTCTCATTTGATAAGCAGAAGAGCCTGTACGAGTATAATCAAAATTTAGCCAAAAATCTTCAAAAGAAGCATCGGCTTCAGCCTTTGATAAAAATCCGTCTGTTACCATTTGATTTAGAACAGTTTGTTGTCTTTCACGAGCTCTGTTTGGATAATTAAATGGATTATAGTATACAGGGTTTGAAAGCTGAATAACCAAAATTGCAGCTTCTGCTGGGGAAATATCTGTAGCACCGTGTCCAAAATAGAACTTAGATGCAGCGTTTACACCGTATGTTCCACCACCTAAATATACTTTGTTCATATATAATTCGAGAATTTCGTCTTTTGAATAACGGCGTTCCATTTGAATAGCCCACCACAATTCAACAAGCTTTCTCTTAATACTATAGTCAGTTCTATCGCAATATAAAGTACCAGCAATTTGTTGTGTTAAAGTACTTCCTCCACCAAGAGTTTGATTAGTCAACTTTCCAACAACAGCACGCATAATTGATTTTAAACTAAATCCCTTGTGTTTATAGAAAATTCTATCTTCACGAGTGATAAGAGCATCAATCATATGTTGAGGCAATTCATCGATACCAATCATTTCCCGCTTTTCGTCAGCGGCAAATTCTGTTATTAACTCACCATTTATATCTAAAAGTTTTGTTGGAAGAGAAGGAGTAAACTCAGTAAAATATTCAGTGTTTTTTGTATTGAATGTAAGTGCTACTAATAAACCTAAACCTATACCAAAGAGTAGCGCAAAAAAAGTGGTTCCAAAAATAAAGAATATAGTTCGTTTTTTCATTAATTTCATATTAATTCAATTTAAAAAAAAGCTGATAGACTGTCAAGTGTCTATCAGCCTTTTCTAAGCTTTTTTATGCTTTATATTCTATTGCTCTGACTTCCTCAGCGTCCTCATTTCTAAGTTTGAAAAACTTTATTGAACGAAGAAGTTCCTCTGAGTTTTCAGTTAACTTAGTTGCCATAGAAGCAAGTTCTTCTGAAGCAGATGCGTTTTGCTGAACAACAGAATCAAGCTGTTGAATTGCATTTGTAATTTGTCTTGCACCAATATCTTGTTCTCTAGATGCTGCAGAAATTTCATCAACAAGTTGTGCTGTTTGTACAATAGAAGCAACTGTACGTTGCATTAATGTTTCGGCTGATTCTGCTGTTTTTACAGTAGTTGAAGAAAGAGTTGTAATTTCTTTTGCAGCTTCTTTACTTCGTTCAGCAAGTTTTCTAACTTCACCAGCAACGACAGCGAACCCTTTTCCAGCCTCGCCAGCACGAGCTGCTTCGATTGCAGCATTTAATGCAAGTAGGTCTGTTTGCCCAGCGATATCCTCAATGATAAGAATTTTCTTAGCAATTTCTTGGATAGCATCCAAAGATTCATGAACTGCTGTTCCTGCTTTTGTACCGTCTTCTTGTGTACGTGTAGCAATACTTCCTGTTTTTGAAGCATTATCAGCGTTTTGTTGAATATTTGAAGCCATTTGTTCCATTGTTGCAGAAACTTCTTCTGTAGATGCTGCTTGTTCAGAAGCACCAGATGAAACTGCTTGACTTGTACTAGCGATTTGGTCAGAACCGTTTAATACTTGAACAGATGCATCTTCAATTATTGAAATAATGGAAGTTAATTTACCAACTAGATCTTCAATATTTCTTGTAATATCACCTAATTCATCTTTTCTATTACGAGCATTTTTTAATGTTTTTTCTATTTGTTCATCTCTATAAAGCTGTCCAGAAGAAAGCTTATTAATAATAACTGAAATGCCTTCAATTGGTTTTGTAAGTGATATAGCATAGAAGAAATTGGATGTTGCAAATCCACAACTTATTATTAGTGATAGAACTGCTAATGTAACACCCATACGAGTGATATTTGCAAGTGCTAATTTATATGGAATTTCAAGAATAACAACCCAGCCTGTTTTTTCCATAATATCATATCCAACTATTACACGTTCTCCGTTTGAATAATATGAAGAACCTTCAGTTAGTACATTGGAAAATCTAGCATTAGGATTTGCTACCTTGCTTCTATCAATGTCTGCAATGTAATATCCTTCTTGATCGATAATTGATGGATAATGCCCCATGATTTGTATAGTTTCTAGTTCATCACATAAAGAATAACCGTCTACAGTTGCAATTAAGATACCAACTTGTTGACCAGCAAAATTGTAAACTGGTAATCCAAAGAAAAATGATGAAGTTCCTTTGTATTCGTCCAAAATTGGAGATGAAACATAATCTTTTCCAGTAACAGGAACCTTATAATAATCTTTTTGCTTTTGTATAGAAAATTTGTTTCCATCTACACCAATAGCATTTCCGTCCATATCAGAATAGAATAAATTTATAATAGAATCATCTGTTCTTATAACGAATGCTAGTAAATCCACAATATCTTTATCCACAAAATTTGTTGCTTTTAACAACTCTGTAATTGTTCGTAGATGTGAAAAACGATTGTCCAATTTTGCGTTAATTACTTCGCTAACAAGAACTGCATCTCTTGCAAATGATTCGTTAAACTCTTTTTCCATGGCAATGCGTGAAACTCGAGTTGCTACAACTGTAAGAACAGCACATACAAGAAATGTTCCAATTGATAATAATGCAACTAATCTTGCTTTAATTCCTTTAATTTTCATATGTCCTCTAAATTATTATTTTAAGCTTTTTTTATTATAGACCCTAATTTGAGATTTTTAAATGTTTTTTTTTCAAATTCGTAAAATATTGATAAAAATTGGATAGTTGTCTTTTTTAGAAAATTTTACATTGGCTTTACAAGAATTTTACATCAAGAAAAACAAAAATGAAGAAGTTTGAAGAAATTTTTCATAAAAGTGCTTGTAGTATTATTGAAGTAAATTAAGTGAGGATAAAAAAAAGGCCAGCTAATAAAAGCCGGCCCGCCATTTGGCAATCTGACATACAATGGGTGGGAGGGGAATTTGTATGTCAGATATTATATATATCGGTTTCAGATTGTAAATCTTTACAAAAAAATAAAACAAAATGAAAAAAAATTATTCCATTGATTCAGTCACGTTTATATCAACTAGTAGAGAAACTTCGTATGTTATTCCGTTAAAAACGTGTATGGTTTTTGTAAGCTCATAGTCACCGAGAAGGAATTTTACAGTATGATCTCCTGTTGTAATTGGAATTTTTTCTGAAAATGAAGCTAATTCCAAATCATCTAAGAAAACTGTTGCATTTGATGGAGCCACAATAATCAATTCCGGTGCAATAGATTTTAGTTCAATATCTAAGTTTGTATTTGATGCTTGATTGATAATAACAGTTCTAACTTCGTTTCTGTAAGAATCTGAAACCACAGAAATATGATGAGTTCCTGTTTTTAGCAAAATTGGTTCTGAAAAATCAGTTATTATTAAATCATCAATGTAAAGTGATATGTCGCCAGGTTTTACTGCTTCAATTACTTTTTCACTAGTGATTTCATCCTCTAAAACCTCTACATCCTCTAAATCTTCAAAAGCTAAGGTGTGTGGATATAAAAAGTTTACTGTTAACAATCCTACATCTTTTAGAATTGGTTTTATTGTAACTGTAAATTCTGATGTTAAAAAGCTTTCTGGAACACCTTTCATAGCTAACTGAAAACGTAAAGTTAGATTTT
Organism: Treponemataceae bacterium; assembly: GCA_045631425.1. Lineage (GTDB taxonomy): Bacteria > Spirochaetota > Spirochaetia > Treponematales > Treponemataceae > Treponema_I. The sequence continues at coordinate 17,181 of JAZQUR010000058.1, forward strand.
TTTGATTTTCAGAAACATTAAATGGCAATAAAGTGCTGTATGGTGAACTTTTGTTTTGTTCTTCTGATTTGATAAAAGTTTGCAAATTGATACTTAATCGTGGTGGAATTGTATCGTTCATAACTTTTGTTCCAGAATAATCGATTACTGTATCATTTGGTTCTGGTGAAATATCTGAGTAAAACGAATAAATCACTGAATCCCTGTAAGTTGCAACAATTTTGGGAATTTTGATTTCAATCTCATATCCTTTGATAAAAGTTTTATCCTTAGGGATATTAAGACACAATCCTTCGTTTATTCCAACGTTTACAGTAACTGGGCTAAAATCATTAGGAATGTCGATTACTGATAATTTTGCAACACGAAAATTTTCAGCAGAAACGCTAGTTGAGAAAACGAAAAAGAGAAAAACAGCCAAAAAAACTTTAGAAAAATACTTCATAACTTTCCAATTAAATTAATTTATTAGTTTCCATGGATCTTTTGTTTGACCCGATATATATATTTCAAAATGTAGATGAGGACCGGTTGTTAATCCAGTTATTCCCACATATCCGATTATTTGACCTGTTGATACGTAGTCATCTTTTTTACAAGCGAATGAATCAAGATGAGCGTAAAAACTTTTCATATTGTTGTCATGTAAAACTACAACAAAGTTTCCATATACATTATTATAGCCACATTCTAAAATTTTTCCACTTAAACATGACAAAACTGGTGATTTTAACTCTGCCGCTAAGTCAATTCCGTTGTGAAATAAATCTTTCCCGGTAATGGGGCTTTGTCGCATTCCATATTCTGATGACAAAATGCCATTTGGAAGTGGAGAGCGAATATTATCATTTAGAAAGAATATTCTTTCTGTTCCTCCAAGTTTTTGATTTTCCAAAAAGTAAAATTCTTCATCATTTATAATATAACATAAAACTTCTGATTTATCGAATTTTCTGCACAACAATAAGTTTTCAATGGTATTTTGACTGTTTTTGGGGATAAAAAGCCCCGGTAAAGTTGGGAGTAAAATAGTTTTTCCAGAAATATTCGAATGAATTGATGAAATGCGGTTCAACGTAGCAATAGAATCATAAGAAATGTTACATCGTGCCGCAATAGACATAAGAGAATCATCTTTTGTTGGTATATATTTATATATCAATAGGGAAGTTTCTTTTTCAGTTGCAAGATTTTTGTAGTTTTGTTCTACATCTTGGGAATATTGCTTGAAAACAGGATTTTGAGATGTAAGATTTGTTATTGTTGGAAAAAATTGATTGTTTGTGTTAATTGAGTTTGATGTTTGGCTATGTGCTGAAAAAATCGTCAATACAAGTAAAAAAAATGATAAGAAAACTTTGTTCATTAAAAAATATTTTACAGTATAAATAGGAAATCTGTAAACTGCCTCATATTTGAAAATCCCAAAGTGCAAAAAAAAACTGCCATTAACAAGAAATCCTGTTAGGCAGTTTTTTCTATAAGATTAGAAGTTAAAGAACTTTATCTTATTCTTCTGCAATAGCTTCTGTAGGACAAGCTGATGCACAAGCACCACAGCTAGCACATGCTGCTGCATCGATAACGCGTTTTCCGTCAGCTTCTGAGATTGCTCCAACTGGACATTCGCCTTCACAAGCACCGCAGTTTACACATGCATCTGAAATTTTGTATGCCATATTAATACCTCGTAAAATTATAATATACTAATAAAATATCACAGATAAATATAAATGACAAGTAAATTATTCTGAATGTTATTCTTTTCTAAAAAC
>JAZQUR010000059.1:0-30652 GCA_045631425.1 Treponemataceae bacterium
ATTATTTTTTTTCGATTTTTTAGAATGTTCAAGTCTTTAGTGCTATAGAAATAATGTTTTAAGCCTTAACTTAAAATGTTTTAAGCTTTAACTTAAAATGTTTTAAGGCTTAACTCAAAATGTTTTAAGCCTTAACTTAAAATGTTTTAAGACTTAACTTAGAATGATTATAATACATTAAGAGAATTTACAAATAAAAAATTCGATATTGAAAAAAATCCCTTCATATTATAGGAAAAATTGTCAAATGTTGTGGATTGAAGTTTGAACCTTAAATATTTAGGCCGCGATTTTCAACACACCATTTTCAAATTCTATATTTTTAGCGACAATGTCTAATTTCTCAAAACCTTTCAAATTTGGAAGTTGGCATCAATAAAAATGCAAGTTGCCACACCTTTCGTCATTCTTTTGCGACTCACTTGCTGGAAAACGGATACGATATAAGGACAATCCAGGAACTTCTTGGCCACAGCGATGTGAGTACAACAATGATTTATACCCATGTTCTAAATCGCGGAGCCGGTGGCGTAATAAGTCCTCTGGATAAAATGTAAAACTTACCAGTATCCGTGTAAAAATCTGGATACATTCGTGAAAGTGTTGTATACTAAGGAATAAGTAAAATGATGCAAGAATTTACACTGACACTTTTTTGCAGTGTAAACTTCTTACAACTGATACGGAGAAATTATGTTATGACGACGCCCTCACTGGGGCGCGTTTGGAGTAAAAAAATGAAAAGAAAAGTATTGGTATTTGTATTATGTTTCTTTGGAATAATTAATCTTTATGGAAAAGATTATAAAACAGAAGCAACTGAATTATTACAAAATGGAAATTTTGAACAATGTATTACTCTTTTAGAAGAATGGGAAAAAGCAGATCCAAAAAATCTTGAAATTAATATTTATTATTTCAATTATTACATGCAAAGAAATGCTCAGCATTTCTCAACCATGGGGAAAATGAAAGATGGTCGGTATGGAATGTACGACAGAGTTGAGTATAACTTAGATGATGTTAAAACAGCTGTATCATACTTTGATAAAATATTAAAGGAACAACCAAACAGATTAGATGTTAGATCAAGCAAATGTACTGCATATATTTATTCAGAACAGTATGATTTGGCTTGCGATACTTTAATTGAAATTATTGAATATTCAAAGAAAAATAAAAATGCATGGACCTGGACAGAAAATAAATCTCCAAAAGAAAATGGTTTATTAAAAGAAGGCGAAGACCTTTTATTTTCTGTAATAAATGAATGTTTCACTGGCATATATTTTCCTTTTGAAAGTAATAAAGAATTTATAAAAAAGATAATAGAAAAAGAAACACAATTATATCCGGATAATACCTGGGGATTAAATCATGCTGCAAGATATTATCGCGAAATTGGAAATCACAAAAAGAGTATAGAAATTCTCAAACATGCAGTTGAACTAGATCCTAATGATTATGTTTTAGTAGGAAATTTAGGATATGCATATGAATTAGATGAAGATTATCTAAACGCAAAAAAATGGTATGAGTTTATGCTTACAATGGATAATCCAGATGCCGTTGAATATGGAAAACAAGGTTTGGAATATATAAAAGGAAAATATTAACACATAACAAAGGTTCGTAGCCGACAGCGGGTCGAGCCCGCTGCGGTACAACCAGTTGTTATGTGGACGCCCGCTACTTGAGGCGATAAATATGAGGAATAAAAATGGAATTAAAGTTAAAAAATACAATCCAAGATACAATTGATTCTGCAATTATTGTAAGAAGGTTAAGTGGTATTGAAAAGAAAACAACTCTACAAAGAAGAATCATTTATGTAATTTACTTGATAATTAGCAGCGGTTTATTATTCATGGCAATAAAATCGAAACTTCTTGGCACTTCAATTTTTACATGCCTATTATTTTTAATATCATGTGCAAATATTATTTTTCCAAAAAAAATAAATAATCGTTTATATAAAAAAAATGTTCTAAAGAATTATAAAATAATTAGTAAAAATTACAATCATGACTTTCTGGAACCGACAGATTTCAATTTAAAAATCGAAAATGGGTTTGTAGAAACAGAAACATTGGGCAGCATAACAAGATATGCTTTGAAAGATTATATAAGATATTTTTGCGAGGATAGATTTTGTATATTTGAATTTAAAAATGGTAAATACATTTTTATAAATACTAATGATATATCAAAAGAACAACTAGAAGAAGTCTGCAAGGAGTTTGAAAAAAAATGCTGAATTTAATTATAAGATTCGCCATGATGCATATACATACAAATTAAAGTGAGGAAAATATGAAAAAAGTATTTGTAATTTTTTTAATTATTTTGTTTTGTTTGTTAATAGTGGCATGTCCTTTTTCTGGTACACCGACTATTATTTCAGCCGAATTTGTAGAAGATGATATTCTTGAAGTTAAATATCCGATTCTAAATCCATCTATTGAAATAAATAAATGTTTAATAACTCCAGATGATGGATATAGAATTATTTGGACTGAATATACTCCTGGCAAGCTAAAATCAAAATTTAATAAACCTATTCCAAATGGAGTTCTTATCAAATTAGAAGTCTGTGATTATGATAAAGAGCGATTTTGTAGCTATTCCTTTGTAAAAGGCGAAGAAAAAGAAGAATTTTAAAATCACGTTTAAAATGCAACAGGTCAGGATTTCGTTTAAAAAACCTGACCTATTTTGCTAAAATGTTTTAACAGTTATCATCCCGTAGCCCAATGGCATGCTCCATATCCACGTCTTCGATTTTTGTAAGTTTTAGCTTTCCGAGAGTTAGACCGTTGTCTGGGAAGAAAAGCCTAATTGTGGTGTATCGACTGAAAAAGTTTACAGTTTGTTCTTGTGCAAGATATTCGCCTTTTGTTCCGTTCCAAGTAAAACCTGTTACAGCCATCCCGTTGATTGATAATCCCATTGGGATTTGAGCCAACAAGTTATCACCAGTTTTTCCTTCAATGGAAAAAAGATAATCTCCAGTTTGTGCTGCTTTAACCCCAAATGTATAAGCTGTTCCTTTTTTTGTGGATACATGGCTAAAATCAAAAGTGCCAGAATGATTATTGCTTTCATCTAAGACTAGATATTCAACAACATCTGGAACCGCATTTTTGCCATCCACTACACGATTTACAATTTCCACAGTGTCCGCAGTTTTTTCTAAGCGTTTTTTAGCATTAGTTTTGCTCAAAAATTCTATAATATTTCCTGCATTTCGGATTAACTCTGATTTAAGAAGTTTTCCAGCATTGAAATCTTCTGCTGTGTTTTCTCCATCTACTGGAATAGCGCCTTCTGGACAAGTCATGTACAAATCATTTTGGGCGCGAGCCATTTGGGCAAAGTTTGTAACACGAGGTTCTTCTCCCTCTGAGTTGATTTTTGCCCACCAGTCTGTCATGACTATACCTGAATATCCCCATTCTTCACGCAAAATCAAAGTGTTTAAGTCAAAATTTCCTGCTGTCCACATGCCGTTTACGCCACCGTAAGTTGTCATTATAGCATTGGCGCCATTTTTTAAAGCAATTTCATATCCTTTTAGATAAATTTCCCGTAATGCCCGTTGGCTCACAGTACAGTCGATTGTGTTTCGTCCAAATTCTTGGTTATTACAACAAAAGTGTTTTAGACATCCTGTATTTCCTGATTTTTGGATTCCGCTGATATTTGCAGATGCCATGATTCCTGTTAAATATGGATCTTCTGAAAAATATTCAAAATTTCGTCCGTTTAGTGGGTGACGATGAATATTCATACCTGGACCAAGCAAAACATCAACTTTGTTAAAAGACATTTCGTAGCCTAGGAAAGTGTACAATTCTGTAATCAATTTTGGATTGAAACTACAAGCTTGGAGAGTTCCGTTTGGAAGGTTAAAGGCTTCTGCACCAGAATCAAGTCGCATTCCAGAAGGACCATCAGAACAACATCCGCATGGGATTCCAAGACTTTCCATGTGCGAATTTACTCCACCAAAAGCAGCTGCAGTTCCCGGAGTTACCTTAGGGCTGTTCATTCCTTCTCCGCGAATGATAGCAAACAAATCATCATCAGTTAACTGAGCCAAGATAGCTTTGGTTTCGGAAGAAAATTTTGTTTCGTAGTGTTTTTCTGCTGTATCTAAAAATTGTCTTCGGTGAGCATTATTTCCAAAATTTGGGTTACAAACTCCAATACCTTTTACATCTTCAAGGGTGAGTTTTCCCTTTGAAACGTGATAGCGCTGGAAATCTTTTTGCGGAGGCAAAGCGTTAAAATGCTCGTTTATGATGATAAGGTCTTCTATCTCAAAGGAGAAAACTTTTTCTGCATCTCTTACAGAATTTCCAACAAAAACTTCATAAGTTCCTTCTTCCAAAACGGAAGTGTTTGCCTTTCCTGTAAGTCCTAAATCATCGTATGAAGAAAAATCTCTTATATCAATTTCGAGGGATAAAAGTTGGCTTTGGTTTTCTTGTAAAATATCAGTTTTTTGGAAGCCACAAAGGGTTTTCGCTGGTTTTCCAAGTTTTCCTTCTGGCAAACCAAGATAGATTTGTGCAACTTCTTTTCCTGGGATTTTTCCAATATTTTTTACTTCGATTTCTAGGTTGATTTTTGGATAATCAAAAGTTCCAGACTTTGTTTTGATTTCAAAATCTGAGTAAGAAAGTCCGTATCCAAAAGGATATAAAACTTTGTCTTTTGCTAAAGTTTCAAAATATCGATAACCAATATAAATATCTTCTTCATAAGTTTCTGCATTTGGGTTTCCAAAATTTTTGTATGCTGGATAATCTTCTATTGATTTTGCCACTGTGTCAGAAAGTTTTCCAGAAGGATTTGCTTTTCCTGTTAGAAGATTTGCTGTTCCTTCGCCTCCAGTGATTCCCCCTTGCCAACAGATTAAAGCTGCATCCAAATTAAACTCACTGATAAATCCAAAATCAATGATGTTTCCAATATTTAGCACAACACAAACTTTTTCAAATGTTTGGCGAAGATTTTTTAGAAGATTTTTTTCTGTTTCAGTTAAAAACCAAGAGCCTTCAAAAGTGCCGTTATCCTTGTCTTCGCCAGCAGTTCTCCCAATGATTAGGAGGGCTACATCATTTTTTTCAGCGTAATATTTAGCCTCTTCATAAGATATTGGCATTTCCACTTGGCTCCAAGGTTCAGCTCCCCAGCCAACACCTTGCTCAAATGGATTTGTTTCTTCCCATTTTTCGTATAGCTTTTCAAGCTCATCATCAATTTTAATATGTTTTGTAGATTTAAGACCTTCTACAATATCAATAACTTTGGAAACATTTACCATTCCACCAGAGCCAGTTCCACTTTTGTAGTAGTGTTTTTGAATCCGCCCGAAAATTGCAACTTTTTCGCCTTTTTTGAAAGGAAGACAATTATTCTTGTTTTCAAGTAATACACAGCCTTCTTCTACAACTTCTGTTGCTTTTCTTTTGTACTCATTCCAATCTAAAGTTATTGATGCCATAATTACTCCAATCTCCAATAAAAGTTGATATTTAATTGATAGCACGTAAAAACAAATTACATAAAGGAATATTTTTGTAAAAAGTGTCTTTTTTTATGGAATTGATGTATAATTAATAGAAAGAATTTTTATTGAGGAAAAAAAATGGAAAACATTATAAAAACTGATACAAACATTACAAACGCGCCAAAAAAAGATTATTGTGCTCCAATGCACACAACAGAACATATCCTAAATCAAACTATGATTCGGCTTTTTGATTGTGGTCGCTGTTTTTCTGCCCACGTGGAAGCAAAAAAATCCAAGTGCGATTATCATTTTTCTAGAGCTTTGACACCAGAAGACATTTCTAACATTGAAGAAAAGGTCAACGAAGTGATATTAAGCAATCTTGAAGTAAAAGCTGAATATTTTTCAAAAGAAGAAGCCGGAAAAATCGCCGATTTATCAAAATTGCCAGAAAACTCAAGTGAAACTTTGCGCTTAGTTTTTGTTGGAGATTACGATATTTGTCCATGTATCGGCGCCCACGTGGCAAATACAAGTGAAATCGACACTTTCAAGATAATTAGCGCAGATTTTGCAGATGGTAAACTTCGCCTAAGATGGAAAGTTCTTCCTCGGGTGTAATCATATGAAAAAAAACTTTATTACTCTTTGCCTTTTGATATTAACCGCTTGTGTCTTTTGTGAAGAAGATATAAAAGTCACAACAAAGCCAACTCTTACAAAACTCGGCACATTTCCTTGTGGTCAGCAGCCAAAACAGGTTTTATTTAGTCCTGACTCCAAGTTTATAGCACTTCCACTTTTAGACGATAAAGGCTTTGATTTGTTTAGCGTTTCCGAAAAAAAAGTGATAAAACGGATTACGCCACCAAATGCCGAACAACTTGGATTTGCAGAAGGTCTTTTTATCAATGAAAAAAACGTATTTTTGGTTTCTCAAATGACAACGGGAAATCTTTACGAATATTCCTATCCTGCCTTTCAGCTAAAACGCACTATAAAAACCGGCGGAAATTGGTCAAAGTTTATTGCTTACAATCCCGAAAAGGACATTTTGGCTGTATCCAACTGGTTAAGCAACACCGTTTCCATAATTGATTATAAAACTGGAAAATTACTAAAAACCTTAAAGACAGCTGCCGCTCCTCGTGGTTTGCTTTTCACAGAAAAAGGCGAAAATATCATCGTTTTGTGTTTTGATGGTGGAAAAATCCAAAAGTTTGCAGTTGAAACAGGAACAAAACTTGCAGAAAAATCCGTGGAAAAATCTGCCATGCGTCACATTGTACCATCAATTTCAGAAAATAGAGCCTACGTAAGCGATATGTACTATGCCCAAATCTACGAAATTGACACAAACACTTTAGAAATAATCAGAAAAGTGAAAGTTCACAACAATCCAAACACAATTGCTTTAGCAAATGGAAGATGGCTTTTCGTTTCTTGTCGTGGAAAAAACAATCCTGTGGACTACACACTGCCAAGCCCAGAAAACGGAAAAATCTACATAATCGACACCACCACAATGACAGTGGTAAATAACTTTGAAGGTGGAAATCAGCCAACTGGACTTGATATTAGCCTTGATGGAAAAATATTGTGTTTTTCAAACTTCCAAGACGGAAATATTGAACTTTATTCTATTGAATAGTTTTTGCTAAAAACTGTATCTACAATAAATTCCGTTTGGAATTACTGCGAAACTAAAGCCTGGTTTTGATGCTCCATAATTTGTTGTTGATAAAGCTGAATTGCTACTAGAAACTGGTGTATCAGAAAAACTATGTAAGTATGGCACTAAAAATCCAGAAAGACTTCCAACAACTGCCCCTACTAAAACATCTGATAAAAAGTGGTTTCCGCTTTTCATTCTAATAATTGCTGTGGTGGTTGCAAGACCGTAAGAGCCAACAATTACAGGAAGTTTCCACTTTGAATCTGGGAAATATTTTGAAAAAACATAACTTGCAAAAGTGGCCCCAGTAAAACTCAAAGTTGTGTGGCCAGAAAAAAACGATTTATTCCAATCACCTTCTGCAATATCCTTTTCAGGTGCGCCCTCAAAATACATATATGGTCGTGGACGATTTACAAGATTTTTTGCAAGTTCTTTTAATCCATAAGATAAAAACACAGATTCTGCATACATTGTGCCGATTGTGCACCATTCTTCCATTGGAGTAGCCATCAAAACAGCAGGAGCTAATAAACTTGCAAACTGGGTGATTGTGCCAATATCATCAAAAGTTTTAGAGTAGGGTTGCATAAAAAATCTGTCGATTTGGTTTACATCATTTTGTAGGAAAATTTCACCTTGATATGGAGTTGGCTCTAAAATCACCTTTTCCAATAAAAAATCAGTTCCAATTAATAGAGTTTCTGTGCCAATGATTATGCCATCAGTTAGCGGAGAAAGAGAAAAAGTGTCGCTTGGGCTGTGGAAAGTTAGACGGCTTAAATCAAAATCGTAAGCAAAAATCTGGGAAATCCCTAAAATCAATAATGCAAAAGTGATAAAAGTTTTTTTTGTTTTGTTCATGATTTTTCCTTTTTTGACTTCGTTTATGATATGTAAATACAACACTTTTCAAAAGCAAAAATGTTTCAAGAGAAATGAAATAAAGTTAATTTAGTGATTTTTCCAAAATATCCGCAGCAATTTTACAAAGTTCTGCACATGGCCGCTTTTTATAGTATTGGGCTGTTCTTTCTTCTGGAGTGGAAGCAAAAGCATCACCTGAAACTGTGGTTTGGTTTGCTTTGTCTAAACCAAGTAACTCTCTACAAATGATGCTTCCGTTTTTTTTTTTGAAGGCGGCAGCTAAGTCTTGAATCCGTTGATAGTGGTTTGCTTTGTCTGGAGATTTTGTATCTGTATAGCCCTGGGCTAAGCCAGAAAGCATAAACATTCCAGAGACAGTTCCGCAAACTTCACGAAGCCGCCCCATGCCGCCTCCAAAGGATGATGCAAGTTTAGAAGCTGTTTCTAAAGTCAAACCAGAGTCTATAAACCATGGCTCATCTGCAAAGGCAGCCACCACAGCCTGACAACAATTATATCCTTTTTCAAACAACTCTTTTGCTTTATCACCCTTTGTCATGTCTTCCTCTATTGTAAAAAATTAGTTAAACAAAGCGATTGCTTTATCAGTTCTTTCTAGAGCTTTTTCAGTTCCAAGTGCAATGATTGAACCCATCAATGGAGGAGAAACCTTGCTACCTGTAACAGCCATACGAATTGGCATCATAAAATCACCTAGTTTGATTTCTAGTTCTTCAGCCATTTTTTTAGCCAATTCTTCTTGAGCTTCGTGATCAGTAACAGTTTCTAAAGCTTTGATAAATTCTTTTGATTTAATTAGCACTTCTTTAGTTTTTGCTTCATCAAGACGTTTTGGAACGATTTGGTCAATAGATGGAGTTGCAACATTTTTGAAAAGGAATCCAACCATTTCAGCAGCATCTGTTAAAAAGTGCAATCTTTCTTTGATTAAAGGCATCAAAGCTAAAAGTTTTGCATAAATTTCGTCGTGAGAAAGTGGAGTTGCCCCTGCTTTTAATGCGCTTTCTGCAATGCAAAGTTTGCCATTTTCGTCATAAGCAATTCCAGAGAATTCAGGACCAACATTTGGAGCAGGGAATTCTTCAGAAGCGTTAATAGGAATTGCAGCGTCTCCAGTTTTTGTGATAAATGGTAAAACCCATTGTAAAAGTTCTTCATCACTTAAAAGACGGATATATTGACCGTTGTACCATTCAAGTTTTTTATAGTCAAAAACAGCTGGAGCTTTGTTTAAGTGATCAGTGCTAAATAGACGTTCAAAATCAGCAAGATCGTACATATCACGGCCATCTTCATAAGAACAACCAAGCATTGCCACGTAGTTAATAAGAGCCTTTGGCAAATATCCACGAGCACGGAATTCATTTACAGAAGTTGCACCGTGGCGTTTTGAAAGTTTTTGACCATCTTTTCCCATAACCATTGGAAGGTGACAGAAATCAGGATAATCCCAGCCAAAAGCCTTGTACATAATTACGTGTAAAGGAGTAGAAGGAATCCATTCTTGAGCACGCATTACATTAGAGATTTTCATAAAATGGTCGTCAACAATGTTTGCCAAGTGATAAGTTGGGAATCCGTCAGTTTTTAGAAGAACTGGGTCTGGGCTAACATCTTCGTTTTTCCAAGTGATATCACCTAAAAGAGCGTCGTGGAATTGAGTTTCCCCTTCCATTGGAACTTTTAGACGGATAACATAAGGTTTACCAGCCTCCATATTTTCTTTGATTTCTTCTTCAGTCAAGTGACGACAGTTTCTATCGTAACCAGGAGCCATCTTGTTTTTTGTTTGAAGAGCACGAATTCTTTCAAGACGTTCTTCATCACAGAAACAGTAGTAAGCTTGTCCTTTTGCAACAAGTTCTTCTGCGTATTTTTTGTATAAATCAAAGCGTTCAGATTGAACATAAGGACCATATTCACCGCCCTTTGGACCACCTTCGTCCCATTCAATACCAAGCCAAGCTAAAGTGTCATAAAGATTTTGAACAAATTCTTCTCCGTAGCGAGTACGGTCTGTGTCTTCCAAGCGAAGAATAAATTTTCCGCCCTTGTTACGAGCATATAAATAATTAAAAAGAGCAGTGCGAACACCACCAATGTGCTGCATTCCAGTTGGGGATGGTGCATAACGAACACGAACTTCCATCAAAGCCTCCAAAAAAAACATAATCTCTTCTAATATACATTTTTTTACACTTCTTGTGAATAGGGGATACAAATTAAGAATTCAGAATTAAGAATTAAGAATTGGGAATTAGGAATTAGGAATTATTTGGACGAACCTTTTTTTCTTCCGTGAGTCCAGCTTTCCGTGGTTACGCCAAAGGCTTCATTCGGGGAAAATCCCCGAACGCTTCGCGCCACTCCAATCTGGCGTAGGCGGGTATCAATTAGGAATTAAGAATTAAGAATTGAGAATTAAGAATTGAGAATTTGGAATTATGAATTATGAATTGGGGAATTTTTTTCTTGACAGATGACACGGGGGGGGTAAAATGTCAAACGAAACTTTCACAGGCGTTGTGAAAAAATGATATTTTACGAGGTAAAAGAAAATGAAAAAACTTTTAAAATTATTCCTGCTAAGTTTGTTAGCCTTATGTCTTATTGGATGTCCAAATCCAAATACAGGGAATCCAGAAAACCCAATCCCAAGTCCAGAACCAGAAGTACCTACTGTAGACCCTCAAGCAGAATTAAAACAAGAAGTTTATAACTATTTCCTTGGAAGCTGGGAAATAAGTCCTTATGAGATTGATTATGTTGGTTTTGAAAAAATAACTTTCAAAGAAAATAGTATTATTTTAGAAGATAATGAAATACCATTTAACCCTCTTGATATGACACTTGTAGAGTGGGAAGGTAATAAAAAGTGCTTTACAACAAGGCTAAATGGTACTCATTACAAAATAAAATATTACATTGATAATAAATATCTTTCAATATGCGACCTTGAGATAGGTTTCTACACAGCATTTGAAATGCTTGAAAATGGAAGTGATAATACTGGTAATGAATCTTCAGCATTAGATTTTTCTGTTACTGGAGATTGGAATTATAAAATGAACGGAATGATTGACACTGTTCTTTCATTAAATGAAGACGGTTCTTTTAGTTTCAGTAAAACAAGTTCAAACTATACAGGAACCTATTCTTTATCTGGAAACAAAATTACTTTTGAATACGAAGCAAGTACAGCTTACAATACAACAAATACAAAAGATACATTTACTGTTTCTGGAAACGAAAACGAAATTACATTAAGCCTTGTTGAAAGTGTAACTGTTGTAAACGGTCAAGAATCAACAAATACATCAATGTCTGCAATGCTTAATCAATTTTATTCAATTGTTAATTCAACAAGTATTACTCTAACAAAGTAAGCATAATTATCTTGGTTTTTATTGGTTTATAAATTTGGATAAGGTGGCAGGAGAACTTCTCTTTGCCACTTTTTTTTGTTTTTTTCAAAATTCTTTCCCAGTTTTTTTCAAATTTTGAATTTCTTACGTAAATAATACTTATGTAAGGAGTTTTTATGGAAAACAGAAATTTTAAAGATTCAGTTTTTGTAGATTTATTTGCAAAAGATATTAGCGCAAAAGAAAACTTTGTGTCGCTTTACAACGCCATTCACGAAACTTACATTAATTAAGAATTAAGAATTCGGAATTCAGAATGGAGAATTAAGAATGGGTTGCTTCGTGTTGCTTGTAATGACAGGTTGCTTCGTGTTGCTTGTAATGCTAGGATTTTGAGATTTTGGGAAAATTGATGGTCTTTATTATTTTCAAACAGATAAGACATTTAGAAAATATCATCAAGTTATCTTTTCTGTAATACAATGACTACTAAAAATTTGAGGAGTTAAGACTAAAATTAGCACTTTTCGGGTAATCCTTATGATATAATGACTAAGATAGAATCTGAATTACAATTTGTAAAAGGGATTACTTATGATAAAAACTGTGTTGTTTGATTTTGATGGAGTTTTGACTATTGATAAAACAGGATCAACATCAATAACAAATTATATTGCAAATAATTGTGGCATATCACTAGAACTTGTGAAATCAAGTTATTCTAAATTTAATGAGAAATTACTTTTAGGTGAAAATACACACCAAGAAATATGGGAAGATTTTTGCAATTTAACAGGACAAAATATCGATTTTAATATTTTACTTGATTCTTTTAGATTTACTCCCCTTGATGATAAAATGATTTCTCTTGTGCAAGAATTAAAGAAAAAATATTACATAGGAATGGTAACGGATAATAAATATGATAGAATTAGTACGATTCTGGATTATCGAGGATTAAACAAGTATTTTGATGTTGTTGCTGTTTCCGCGTGTTTACATTCAGGCAAGGATAATCGACGTATATTTGACTATGTTTTAAAATCATTAAATGTAAGTGCAAATGAATGTGTGTTTATCGATAATTCAGAAAAAAATCTAGAGATACCTAGGCAAATGGGAATGTCCACAATTTTATTTAATGATGAAAATAGAAATTTTGAATTATTTGAGAAAGAATTAGAGAAAATCCTTTGCAAAGTTAATTAGTCAAATCATAATTTTTACCCAAAAAAAGGCCGCAAAAAATCTGCGACCTTATAAAAATCAATCTTTATTTTACAAGTTTTGTTTCTACTCCGTTTTCGTTGAAAAATTCTATAACAGATTGAAAATATTTTTCATTATCCACAATATAAACAAGACCGTGACCTGCATTTAGAATTGTAACCAATTTTTTTAGTGAAGTACACGCCTCATACATTTCTCGGCTCATATCGCTAGGAGTTGGGAATTAAGAATTAGGAGTTGGGAATTAGGAATTATTTGGACGAACTTTTTTTCTTGCGTGAGTCCAGCTTTCCGTGGTTCCGCAGGGAAATCCCTGCTCCATTCGGGGAAAATCCCCGAACGCTTCGCGCCACTCCAATCTGGCGTAGGCGGGTATCAATTAGGAATTAGGAATTAAGAATTGAGAATTTTCAAACTTTTTCCCCATTTTTTTTAAAATTTTGAATTTCTTATATAAATAATATATATGTAAGGAGTTTTTATGGAAAACAGAAATTTTAAAGATTCAGTTTTTGTAGATTTATTTGCAAAAGATATTTCAGCGAAAGAAAACTTTGTGTCGCTTTACAACGCCATTCACGAAACAAATCTCGATTATCACACAACAGAAGTCCAGCCTGTGATGATAGAGCAAGTATTGTACAAAAAGTTTTACAACGATATTGCAATGCTTATCGACAACAAGATTATTATCCTCGCTGAGCATCAGTCTACGGTGAACGAGAATATGCCACTTAGACTTTTGGAATATGTGGCGCGGGTTTACGAAAAAGTTGTTACAGGGAAAAACAAGTTCGGTAGAAAGCTTGTAAAAATCCCACTGCCAGAATTTTACGTTTTCTACAACGGCGTAGAAGATTTCCCAAAAGAAAAAATTTTAAAGCTCTCAGATGCATTTATTTCCCCAACGTCTGAATATTCTGCATCTCTAGATTTTCCTCTTGAAATTACAGTAAAAGTTGTTAATATTAATATTGATAAGGAAAACGAAATCCTAAAACGCTGTAAGGTTTTAAAACATTACTCAAACTTTATAGAGCTTGTTAGAGAAGAGATTGCTTCTGGTGAAGAAAATCCACTAACAAAAGCGATTTCCAAAGCGTTAAAACTAGGTTTCTTATCCGACTATCTAGCAAGAAAAGCAACCGAGGTAGAAAACATGTTAATGACTGAATACGATTACGATACAGATATAGCAGTGCAAAGGGAAGAAGCTTTTAACGAGGGCGCTGAACAAAAAGCTATTGAAACTGCTAGGAATTTATTAATTGAAGAGCTTTCTGTGGAACAGGTTGCACGTTGTACAGGGCTTTCAGTGGAAAAAGTTAAGAAACTATTGGATGAAATATGTTAATGACAGAATACGACTACGATACAGATATCGCTGTGCAAAGAGAAGAAGCCTTTAACGAGGGCATAAGTGTTGGTATTTCAAAGGGTACTGAACAAGCAAAAATTGAAACTGCTAGGAATATGTTAAAAAATGATATATCTCTTGAAATAGTTGCTCAATGTACAGAACTTCCTCTTGAAAAAGTGAAAGAGCTAAGTGAGTCTTAGAAACTTGTTATTATGCTGTGAAATTTAGCATAGAACCTGATGTTAAAGCAGCTGCACCGCCTGTTGCGTAAGGAATTGCTTTTGCTATGGCTAGAGTATCTTGTATTTTTGATTGGTAGTCTTTTATCATAGCATCAACTTGTTTTTCATCAAGGGTGATATTGTTTTCTGCCACCGTTTTTGGTTGTGTGTGTTTCATTGATGAAAGGTGTTCTATTAAGCGATTTAAGATTTGAACTTTGTCTAAGGCGATGCCATGTTGATGTTCTGAGGCTGCAACTCCAGAAATATGTTCTAATTGTGAATACATAACCATATTGGCAGCAACTGGAACATGGATTTTTCCAGATGAACTTGTGAGAACATTTCCGTAATATGCATTCATTGTACTTAAGTTTGTCATTATAATTTAAGCCTCTATTGGAATTTTCGGATTTTACAGAGTAAGAGTTTAGAAAAAAAGCTAAAAAAGTGGGTATTTGTTTTACGAGTCCATTTAGAAAAAATACTATACATTTGTTTTTGATTTTGATAAAATGATTTTATGAGACCATTCAAAGTAGAAGCTCCTTATGAGCCATCTGGGGACCAACCAGAAGCAATTGCGGCCTTGTCAAAAGGATTTTTGGCTGGAGATAAATATCAAACCTTAAAGGGTGTAACTGGTTCTGGAAAAACCTTTACTATGGCGAAAATTATTGAGGCGGTGCAACGGCCAACTTTGGTTATTAGCCACAATAAAACTTTGGCTGCTCAGCTTTATCGAGAGTTTAAAAGTTTTTTTCCAAATAATGCGGTTGAATATTTTGTTTCATATTATGATTATTATCAGCCAGAGGCTTATGTGCCTGCTCGGGATTTGTATATCGAAAAAGATGCTTCTATAAATGATGAAATTGACCGTATGCGTTTGGCGGCAACTTACGCCTTGATGGAGCGGCGGGATGTTATTGTTGTGGCAACGGTTTCTTGTATTTATGGGCTTGGTATGCCTGATTTGTACAAGGAAATGCGTGTTCATATTGAAAAGGGCCAAGTTTTGGATACAAATAAATTGGCTTCTCAGCTTGTATCCCTTCAATACGAGCGAAATGATATGGTTTTAGACCGTGGAAAGTTCCGTCTTCGTGGGGATTTAATCGAGATTTATCCGGCTTATATGGAAACGGATGAGGCATATCGCATCGAGCTTGATTTTGATGAAGTGGTGAGCATCCGCCGATTTCACACCATTGATGGCCATATAATCGAAGAACTTGATGAAACTACGATTTATCCTGCAAAGCACTTTGTTGTTCCAGCTGAAATGTTAAAAAATGCCACTGACAGAATTCGGGAAGAAATGATTGAGCAAGTGGCTGCTTTGCAAAATGCTGGGAAAATCTTGGAAGCTGAAAGGCTAAAAACTCGCACAACTTGTGATATTGAAATGCTTTTGGAAATGGGGCGATGTCCGGGAATCGAAAATTATTCTGGGCCTATTTCTGGGCGAAAATCTGGAGAGCCTCCTGCAACACTTTTGCATTATTTTCCAGATGATTTTTTGTGTTTAATCGATGAATCCCACGTTACAGTGAGTCAAATCGGGGCAATGTATGAAGGAGACCGAAGTCGTAAGCAAAATTTGATTGATTTTGGTTTCCGTTTGCCATCCGCCTTGGATAATCGTCCTCTAAAAATTGACGAGTTTGAAAAAAAGATGAATCAAGTGATTTATGTTTCTGCAACTCCAAATGATCTTGAAAAAAAGCGTAGCACTCGGATTGTTGAGCAACTTATTCGTCCAACTGGTTTGCTAGATCCTATTGTGGAAGTTCGGCAAACTGAAGGCCAGATGGAAGACATTTATCGGGAAGTTCAAGAGCGGATTTCCAAAAATGAACGTAGCTTGATTTTGACTTTGACTAAAAAAATGGCTGAAGATTTGACTGATTATCTAACGGACTTAAATCTGAAAGTAAAATATATTCACTCGGAAGTGGAAACTATTGAGCGGGTGGAAATCCTAAAAGGCTTGCGAGCTGGGGAATTTGATGTTTTGGTAGGTATCAATCTTTTGCGGGAAGGAATTGACTTACCAGAAGTTTCTTTTATTGGGATTTTGGACGCGGACAAAATCGGATTTTTGCGGTCTACCACCAGTTTGATTCAGATAATTGGACGGGCTGCCCGTAACGCCAACGGAAAAGTTGTAATGTATGCTGACAGAATGAGCCCTGCTATGAAAGAAGCCATTGATGAAACAAAGCATCGTCGGGAAGTGCAAAGTGCTTACAACGAAAAACACGGAATTACACCGAAAACTGTTTCAAAAGCTATTGATGATATGCTGGTTCGAGAAAAGCAAGAAAAAGAAGCAGATGCTGCAACTGAAATGTCTGTTCTCTTAAACAGTTTTAATATGTTTAATCCAAAGGAAAGAAAAAAACTTTACAAGGCTTTGGAAAATCAGATGAACGAACACGCAGAACGGCTTGAGTTTGAACTTGCGGCTAGTATTCGTGATAAAATTCTTGCATTGAAGGAACAGTACGGAGAATGAGCAATTTACGATTAACAGTTTTAGGAAGCGGCACAAGTCACGGGATTCCTGTAATTGCTTGTGATTGTAAGGTTTGCAATTCCACTGACCCAAAGGATAAACGATATCGAGCTAGTGTTTTTGTGGAGTTAGAAAGTGATGTTCCTTTGAACGAGGGAGAATATCCAACTTCTTTTGTAATTGATGTTGGACCAGAGTTTCGTCTTCAGTGCATTGAACATAAAATCAAGCATTTAGACGCGGTTTTGATTACCCACGGACACGCAGACCATTTAAATGGATTGGATGATATTCGGATTTTTTCCCATACTCAAGGTTGCGTTGGCAAAAGTGATGCAGAAGCTCCAAATCCTATTGAGATTTATGCCAACACTCCTTGCGAAAATGATATTAAGCGGCGTTTTGATTATGTTTATAAAAATACCCAAGAAGGGGGCGGTAAACCTCGTTTTGATGTGGTAAATACTGACAAAACTGGAGCCTCTTTTGAAATCCCTGGAAAATTTGGCATAATTTATTGCACAGCAGTTCCGATTATGCACGGGAATTTGCCAGTGAACGGATATTTGCTTCAAACAGAAAGGGGCAGAATGGATAACGCCATCGCCTATATCACTGATTGTAATTTTATCCCAGAATCAAGTTTCGATTTAATAAAAGGGGTAAATCACTTGATAATTGACGGCCTTCGGGAGCGTGAGCATACAACCCACTTTAATTTTAACCAGGCTCTAGAGGCTGCCTCAAAAGTTGGAGCAAAACACACTTGGTTTACCCATATTTGCCACAATTTTTCTTATGAGGAAATAAACAAAATCCTAGCAGAACGAAAAGAAAGCTATCCAACTCTAGCTGGAAAAGACGTTACTGTGGAATCAGCTTATGATGGAATGGTAATTTAAATTCAGAATTCTGAATTCTGAATTCTGAATTCTGAATTTAAAAATCCTCCTTGCTCAAACCCCTTATATTTCATATAATAAGCCATATTTTTTTTCTTGGAGATAAAACACAATGGGCGGTATTTTTGGCGTTGTTTCAAAAGAAGATTGTTCTTTAGATTTGTTTTTTGGAGTTGATTATCACTCTCACCTAGGCACTCGAAAGGGTGGACTTGCAATTTATCAAGATAACGACACTTTTATTAGAAAAATTCACAATATTCAAAATTCTCCATTTCGTACAAAGTTTGAAAACGACATTAACGAAATGCACGGAAAACTTGGTATTGGTTGTATTTCTGATTTTGAATCCCAACCACTTTTGGTACATTCTCCATTGGGACGTTTTGCTATTACCACAGTTGGTCATGTTTCCAACAAAGCAGAACTTGTAAAAGAAATTCTAGAAGAAGGTTTCACCCATTTTAACGAAACTCAAGAAGGTGAAATCAACCAAACCGAATTGATTTTGGCCCTTATCAACAGAAAAGACTCTATCCTTGAAGGAATTAAATACGTTCAAGAAAAAATTCAAGGTTCTATCACAATGCTTGTAATGACTCCAGAGGGAATCTACGGGGCTCGTGATAAAATGGGACGCACTCCACTTCAAATTGGTCACAAGGATTCTGGCTTTTGTTTTAGTTTTGAAAGCCATGCCTACGTAAATCTTGGCTACAACGATTACAAAGAACTTGGTCCTGGAGAAATCGTATTTGCCACCGCAGACAAAATCGAAGTTTTACAAGAACCTGGCAAAAAAATGAAAATCTGTACATTCTTGTGGTGCTACTACGGATATCCAACTTCATCCTACGAAGGTGTGAACGTAGAACAGATGCGCTACAACTGCGGAAAATTCCTTGCAAAACGTGATAAAGGAAATATTGAGCCAGATTCAATTGCCGGTGTTCCAGATTCAGGAACAGCCCACGCTATTGGATATGCAAACGAGTCTGGTATTCCATTTGCTCGTCCATTTATTAAATACACACCAACTTGGCCACGTTCATTTATGCCAGCAAATCAAGCACAACGGGATTTAATTGCAAAAATGAAACTTATTCCTGTGCAACAATTGATTAAGGGCAAAAAAATCCTTTTGATTGATGACTCTATCGTTCGTGGAACTCAGCTTCGAGAAACCACAGACTTTTTATATCAATCTGGAGCAAAAGAAGTTCACGTTCGTCCTGCTTGTCCACCAATTATGTTTGGTTGTAAATATCTAAACTTCTCCCGTTCAAAAACAGAGCTTGATTTAATCACTCGTCGTATTATTTTTAAACGAGAAGGTGGAAATGTGCCTCTAGAAGTGCTAAAAGAATACTGCAACCCAGACAGTCCAAAATATGAAGAAATGATTAACGATATTAAAAATCAACTTCACTTTACGACTTTGCGTTATCATCGCCTTGACGATATGCTTGAAAGTATCGGAATTGATAAGGAATGTTTGTGTACATATTGTTGGAACGGTGAAGAATAATTTAGAAGAATTATATAATTGATAAAAAAAGCCCAAAGAATCACAAGTTCTTTGGGCTTTACTTTTAGAGATGATTTAAAAGATTTATTTATGCATCTTTTGCTTCAATATCTTGTTTTTGTGCTGATTTAGCTTTTTTGTTTAACTTAAAAATCATAAACAATAGAATTGCAAGATAAACCGTTGCCAATCCCACAACACCAAAACACCAACCTGTTGATTTTGGTGCTAAACTTACTAAAATCAAAACTGGCGCACCAAAAGCAATACCAGTTCCACTTCCAGAAACTAAGTTGTTTGCTGCTGGAGTTTCAAAATCTGGGTCGATTTCTCTTAAAAGAAGGATTCCAGAACTAATTGTTCCTGTAAGCATACCAAACATACTTAAAAAGCCTTCTTCTTTGTAGTCTGGGTAAATCTTGTTACAGATAACCTTTAGGAAAGCAAAAGTTACAATTCCACCAATAATTGATGTAAGAGCAAAAGGAATCCAAAGTCCAGAAATATCATCAAAATCGATAGATGCAATACCTGCAATAATCATAATATCAAAGGCAAGTCCAGAAATACGACTTAGCAAATAGTTATTTTGATATTGGCGTTTCATCAAGTTGATTTTTGTTAGGCCAGACATAATTGCTTTTAATAAAAGAGCCATCAATGAACCAACGATAAAATTAAATCCCCATAAAAGTGGTGATATTGTAGCAGCTACACCTGGAAGATGATTTCCAAGTAAATCTGTAACAAACTTAATCACAAGGAAAGTTGCAAGATAAACAAGGATAATCAAAGCCATTTGCATAGAAAGCTTATCGATTGATTGTGAAATTGGAATTTCGTTTTTATCTTGGAAAGTATCAATAGTGATTGAACCAGAAATATCTTCGTGAGCTTCTTTGTGTAGTCTAGCTTTTTTTTGTTGGAAGTTGATGTAAATAACACCTACAATACAAGCACATAAAAATCCCGCAGCGGCTATTGCTAAACCATAGGATTGTCCGCCAACAAATCCTAGACTTTCATAAGTTGTTCCAACATTGTTTGCTTGTCCTGGACCTTGTCCGTATCCCATTGGAAGTAAAATCCCTGAAGCCTTGAAAAGACTTGGCATAACTGTAAATGCTAAAGTTAAAGAAATTGCAAGTCCTACAATACATTGAACAAGATATGTACTAACAATCAAAGCACCATTTTTTAATGCTAACTTCGCACCTTGTTTTGAACTTTCTTTTTTCTCGATTTTTAGTGAAAGTGCGATAAATCCGATTGCAATTCCATGATATGTAACCATTTCTAGGAATTTTGGATCAATAGGAACCCAATCAAATGATTTTATCAAAAGTAAAATAAAACCTGCTAAAACCGATGTTGGCATTAGAGTTTTTTTGATAAGTGGAATTCTGTGACGTAAAATGTTTGAAATTACAAGCATTAACGCAATAATTCCAATCTGAATTAACATATTCCACAGTTGTGTGTTCGCAGCTGAATAATCCATAGATCCTCCATATTTATTCTATTGTGAAATATTTTTTATTGCTGTAAAGCAAGAAAGATATTTTCTTACGTTAATTAGTTTTTCTGATTTTAGTTCGTAATGTAGATTTCCACTTGCAGAGAAAACCAATGTTTTTTTGCCATGAATAGAAATGTCTGGAATGTCTGCAAAAGGAATCTCTAATGATTTTGAATCAGTTTCAAAAACAAATCTGTCTATGTACATTTTGAAAGTTCCCTTTCCGTGACAAGTTTCTTCGTGATTTTCTGTGAAATTGAATAATTCAACATCTGTGTCAAAGAAAAGTGATTCTTTATTATCTGTATTTTCTTTTACGAAGTCAGCGAAATATTTTTCTTGGAAATCGTCCCATTGTTCTACAGTTTTGAAATCGAAGTTTTCTGGGAAATATCCATAAGTGTCTAGAGTTGTTTCCATTCCACAGTTTTTACAGATAATCTGTTTTTTTGTAGAAGTGATATTATCGATTGTGTGGCATTTTGGACAAACACAATATCCTGTTTCAAATCCAAGAGTTGGAGTTTTACCCTTGTATGCAATAGGATTTTTTGCTTGTGTTTCGTATGCGTTTTCAGATAAATCTTCTCGAATGTGTTGAGTGATTTCTTCTGGAGTCATTTCTTTTAGTTCTTCTGGAGTGTAAATCTTTACAAGTTTTCCAGTAAGTTTTCCTTTTCGAATACCTTTTCCCCAACGTGGAGTTGTAAAATATCCACCTTCAAACTTAAAGGTTGCAAGACTTGCGTTTGAGGCTTTTACAAGTTTCCCTGTTGCATCAAAGATTTCACAAGTTTTTCCGTTGAAGCTTCTGTTTCCTTCTGGAAAAAGAGCCACGTTTTTACCAGTTCGAAGATAGCGAATCATCTTCATTACAGTGAGAGTGTCAGAACTTCCCTTGATTTTTGCGATTGGTTCGAAAACGTATTTTAGTAATTTTCCATAAATACCAGCACGATAAACGTGTTCACTGGCAACAAAGTACATCTGCTTTTTGAAAGCTAATCCAACTAAGGCAGGGTCTAAATCTGTGTTGTGATTTGATACAACTAGGTATGAACCTTTGATAGGTGGGATAACTTCATATTCGTAATTATATATCCTTTTCAAAAATGGACGCACAATAACAATGATTGCATTCCAAAGGCGAATGTGTCGTTTATATTTTCTTTCTTCTCTGCGTTTTTCTTTTGCAGCATTCTTTTCTTTTTGATTTTTGCTCATATTCTGACATTATACAATAAAATGTAATAAAATGGAATGGAGAAAACGCAAAAAATTATCCATTTTCTAATTTGCTTATAGAATATTGAGGAAAAAGCAAAAAAACTGTTCAGGTAGTTTTCGCATTTTTATGAGTAAATAATGATGAAAATGAAAAATTAATGAGGTTATTGTTTTGAGCTAAAAACCATGTAATTGATTTCTGGGAAAAGAGTATGCTTTTTTTCCATACGTGTAAGCCATTCTGTGCTTATAGTATTTGAACCAAGTGAATCAAAAACTGTTGTGAAAGCCAAAACACTTTCTTTGAAGCGTTGTTCTGCGTATTCTGGATTTAGTTGTTCGCTTATCATCAATGGCCAATCCCCAGACTGTGCAAGCAAAATCTCTTTTGCAGCAAGATTTAGAGAACGAGCTTTTAGCCCTGTGTCATCTTTGAAGCGTGATGTTAAGTCAATCATACGTTCAGATGCTTTTCTAATGTAGCGAAGCATCCAACCGTTTCCATGCTCTAACAAGTTTTCACCGTATCCAGTGCCTTCTTCAGAACTAAAGTAAGGTTTGATTTTTTGAAGTGAAAAGTGATTATCTTTGATTAAGTCTGATAAAAACTCAATTTCGATTTCTGTTGTTGTAAATGCTTGGCGTAAAACTTCTTCTAGCCAAGAAATTCCTTCTTCCCAGTTTTCTCCAAGCTCATTTCCGTTGATATTACAAACAAGAGAAACATCATTTTCTGAGTTGATTTCTAGAGCTTGATTTAGTCTGTTGATTTTAGAAGTCAAAAAGTCTTCTGCATCTTTTGTAACTTGCTCTTTCACAGCACTTGCGTTGTATAAAGTTTCACCGTCTGCTTGCCAATATGTGTAACCTGTTGAAACACGTTCTTTGAATTCTGTTCCAAGGTGTTTTGCAAGATATTCAGAATCGGCTTCATAGCCAACATCTTTTTCTTTATTTTTGTAAAGCGGATTTTTCTTGTAATGCGAAATATCTTCGTTATCAGCACCGAAAACTGCTAGAGAATTGTAACATCTTGCTGGTGTGAAAATACCGTTTTTTGGCTGAGGATCTGCAAAAAGTAAGCCGTGAGTGTCTAAAACTGTGTAGCTAAAACCATAAGATCGCAAAATAAATTCCAACCCTGGATAATATGCCAAGTATGGAAGATAAAATCCTTCTGGTGCAATCCCAAAATATTTTTTATGTAATTGTAAGCCTGTTTCGATTTGAGCAGAAACAACTTCTTCAATGTCAGAGTAGTGTGGCAAGAAAATTGATGTGGCAGTTGTTCCCAAAAATTCGATATTACCTTTTCGTGCGTAATATGCAAATTTTGATAAAATATCTTGATTTAGAACTTCTTGGAATTCACGTTTGTTGTGAATTGCTTTATTTAAGATATCTGCTGCTAAGCGACGTTTTGTTTGGTCAGTAGTGTTTGCAACTTCATCATTTCCTAAAGAAATAAGTTTGTCGAGCCATTCAATGTATTGTTGTTGTAAAACTGGATCAGCAAGCATATCACAAAGAGTTGGAGAAATTACCATGTTTACTTTGAATGGAATACCTTCTGCTTCTAAATCAGCAAACATATTCAACAGTGGAAGATATGTGTCTGAAATTGCGTTGAAAAATGCTGTGTTTTTAGAAACATGCTCGTCATCAAGATGGCGAATAAAAGGTTTTTGGCAATTTATTGTGATAGCAAGTGATTTTTTTGACATTAAATACCTCAAGTCTAAATCTTAGTTGAAAGATTCTCTATGATTTAGATAGTGATTTTTTAATAGATTTTTAAATCCGGATAATTCCATGATTGGAGATATATCTTGTTCTAAAGTTTCAGTTGATATTTCTGGTAAATTTTGAGGAAGATTTATTGTTTTTGAGTATGCTAACATTTGAGGTTGCTGATTTTTATACTCGGTCATTAAATCAACTCTTAGAGAATATGCAGTTGTTGGTAAAAGGATGTATTGTTCTCTGTCTTTTTGACTTACAGAAATATCAAAGAACTCAACAGGTTTTTCTTCATTTCCACGTTCAAAAAAGCATAAGCGCAACATTAGAGAGTTAAAAGATGGATTTTGTTGTAAGGTTTCTACATCAAATGAACTAATATCCCAATATACATAAACCCAAGCTGGATTTCTGATAACTGCTGTTATACAAGTTTCATTGTATGATGTTGGAAAATCGTTTCCTTCAGGAACAACATCGCTTTCTTGTAGAGTTTCTTTTTTTTCGCCGAAATCTTCAACGGCTTCTAATAATTCACCAATTATAAATCGTCTATTTAAATTTTCAGGAATATCTATTCCGTATTCGTCTGCAAGTGAAATTAAGTCTGCAGTAGAGAGAGATTCTAGATATGTCCGAGAAAGTAGCATGGTATCCATAGCACAACTATGATGTATGTAAAAGCCTTTTCTGTCAAGAGATTCACTGGTTATTTTATTTGAATTTTTCATAATATTTTCTTATATTTAAATATCCTTTTTTGATTTAACGATTTTGAAATATCTTATTTTCCAAGAATTGCTTTATCTAATGCGCGTTTCCAAAGTTGTGCGTAAGTTACAGTTTCAGATGCCACTAATGGAATTTCTTGAAGAACTTTATCCCCAAGAGAATAAATAACTTTTCCGTATTCTACGCCTTCTTTTACAGGTGCACGTAAAATTGCTGGTTTTTGAATTGTAATCTCTAAATCAAGATTTTCTTGAATGTGTGGAACTGTTAAAGTTTCTGGGATATCTGCAATTAACGCAACAGAATTTTTTACACCGCCACTTACCACAACAGATTGTGATTTTACATCATCAAGTTTTACAGAAGAAAAACTTGCAAAAGCCCATTCTAGAATTGTAGAAGCATCTTCCATTCTGTAAAAGTTACCTTGTGTGCTACCTTGCCCCGGACCTTTCATAGTAATTGATAAAAATTGAGTACCGTTTCTTTCTGCTGTTAGTGAAAGATTATAGCCTGATTCATAGATAAATCCAGTTTTTAATCCGTTTACACCTTCGATTTTTCCAAGAGTTTTGTTTGTGTTGTATTGTAAAATTGGAGTGCGACCTTGACCTTGTTGATATTTTGGAAGGTTTTCTTCTTTTGGATATTCGAAGGATAAAAGACTGTGATAATCAGTTAAACTTTCTGGATATTTGTTGATGTAATGATTTGCGAAAATAGCAAATTCAAATGGAGTTGTAATATTTTTTTCGCTGTAACCAGATGGTTCTACAAAGTGAGTTTCTTCAAGACCAAGAAGTTCCATTTCGTAATTCATGCGTTCAACAAAGGCGTCTACAGATCCACTGATGTAATGAGCAACAGCGATTGCCGCATCGTTTCCAGAACAAACTGCAAGACCTTGTAAAAGTTCGTGTAAAGTTACAGTTTGACCTTCAGCTAAAAACATTTTTGAAGAGTCTGATGGAATGTTGATGTGCCAGCATTCAGGTGGAAGAGGTACAACATCAGAAAGTGATACATTTCCTGCATCAACTTCTTGGAAAACGATATACATTACCACAAGTTTTAGCATACTTGCTGGCGGAATAAGTGCGTTTTGATTTTTTTGATAAATAAGACAGTTGTTAGAAGTGTCTAGAACAATACAAGCTCCAGCATTTACGCGTAAATCTTCTGTCATTACAAGTTTATAAGGAAGTTTTTTGAGCATAGCTTGTTCTATTAAAGTTTTTTCGAAAAATGATTCAATTTGGTTTTGAGGAACATCATTTGCAACTGCATTTTTTAGAGAATATCTGTAAGTCCAAAATCCAATAATCATTGCTAATGCAAGAACAAGACAAGAAATTGCTCCTGCTCGAAGTGTCGCTTTATAAAGTTTTTTTGATTCGTCCATAAGTTTTTTTATCCTTATAAAATTTGATATTCTAGTTTATAGCTTTTTGTTGTAAAAATAGGTCTAAAATCGTGATAGCGGCCATGGCTTCAACAACAGGCACAATTCGTGGTGCAAGACAAACATCGTGGCGGCCTTGAATTGTTAAATCAATATTTTCGCCATCTTTGTTAATAGTTTGCTGAGTGATGAAAATGCTTGGAACTGGTTTTACCGCAAGACGAAAAATAATTTGGTTTCCGTTAGATATGCCACCTAAAATCCCACCGGCGTGATTTGTTTCAAAAGAAACTTTGCCATCTTGGGATATTTGCATTTTATCATTCCAAGTAGAGCCAGTCATTTTTGCGCTATTAAAACCTTCTCCAAACTCGATTCCTTTTACAGCACCGATTGAAAGCATAGCTTTTGCGAGTTCTGCGTCAAGTTTGTCGAAAACTGGTTCTCCAAGTCCCGCTGGAATTCCTTCAATAACACACTCGATGATGGCACCTGCGCTATCACCTTGTTTGCGGATTTCGGTGATTTTTTCGTCCATAAGGGCGGCGGCTTCTAAATCTGGAGCTCGTAAAGGATTTTCCTCGATAACAGATAAATCAACTTTGTTGCAACGAATCCCTGCCGCTTCAAGTGTGTAGGCTTTTATGAAAAAACCGCTACCAAGCTTTTCTTCTAGAACCTGCATTGCCACAGCCCCTGCTGCCACACGAGCGCAAGTTTCTCGACCAGACGAGCGACCGCCCCCACGATAATCTCGGATGCCGTATTTTGCGTCAAAAGTGTAGTCTGCGTGGCCCGGACGATAACTTGTGGCAAGATTTCCGTAATCGCTAGAATGTTGAGATGTATTTCTAATATTTATGCTGATTGGAGTCCCAGTTGAATATCCTTCGAAGATTCCAGAGAGAATTTCAAGTTTGTCCCCTTCGCTTCGGCTTGTAACAGAACTGTTATTGCCGTTTTTTGCGCTTTGACCTGGGCGTCGTCTGTCTAGAGCTTTTTGTATTTTTTCTTCATCAATTTTGATATTACTTGGTGTGCCGTCAATAACAACTCCAAGACCAACACCATGGCTTTCCCCAAAAGTTGTAATTTTGAATAATTTTCCAAAAGTGTTTCCAGACATTTTTACTTCTCCAAAGTTCGCATGTGCGAAATCAAAATGTTTCGGGGGATTATATCATTTTTTTGTAATTTATGACTAGAACAGGAATGGGAGATTTTTGGAAAGTTTTTTTGAAAAAAGTTTAATGTTTTTTTCAAAGGGACAATATAGTTCCTTGTAACAGATTATAATTTAAGCATACTTTTTTAAGGGAGAATTTTATGAAAAGATATGTTTGTTTGGATTTGGAAATGAGCGAAGTTACTTCAAAGCAACGTAGGTACATTGGTGGGCTTCGAAATGAGATTATACAAATCGGTGCTGTTATGTTAGATGAAAAATATAAAATAATTGGTAAATTCTCAAATTATGTAAAACCAAGTTACAGTCACATTACTGAAAAAATAGAAAATCTTACAGGAATAAAAGAAGAAAACATAGAAAATGCAGATGATTTAATTACCGTAATGGATAAATTGATTTATTGGATTGGGGATAATGATGTTACAACTTATTGTTGGAGTCCTTCTGATTATAATCAAATATGGAATGAAATAATGCTTAAGGCAAAACATCGAAATGATATTTTTGAATATTTAAAAACTTTTGTAGATTTACAAAAAACTTTTTCAAATCTCTTATCAACTAATAAGCCAATATCTTTAGATTCTGCCATCGCGCTTACAAGAGAAAAATTTGTAGGACAACATCATACAGCATTTTCAGATGCCTATAACACAGCTTGTGTTTTGTATAAGATTTCCCACGCAAAAGGAATAAATCCGACTTTTGAATATTTGTATTTAACTTCTGAGCCAGAAAAAGATTTGATACAAAATCTTCATTCAAAAAAACATCAAGCAAAAATGGTTTCTTCAAGTGAATATTCAAACAGTTTTTGCAATTTTGTAGATAAAGAACTCTTGGAAAAATGGGGATTGGCAGAAAAATATCAGGCGGAGACTGAATCGGAAAATCAAGTAAACATCATTGATAAAAAAACTCAAAATTCGAAAATGCTTAAAATCAATTTATTGAAAACTTTAAGAAATACAAAGGAAAAGATAATTGCAAAAATAGTTGAGAAAACTGTTTATTGCAAAAAATATGGAATTCCCTTAAATGATTTTATAAATTTTTCTATTAGAATGCAATTTACAGAATCTTTAAACGTTAAAATTTAAATTTTTTATGTAACGACATTTCTTGGCGTTATTCCTGTGATAAATTATTTCTAGAAACGAGGAGATAAGTCAAATATGATTTTTATTAAAAGCAGGATTGTGGAGTTTGTTGATTATGTTGAGAAAACATACAAAAATAAAGAAGTATTTTTTCCAGATTTCCAAAAATCAGAGGATTTGAAAATTCAAGCAGAAAAAATAATTCAAAATGTAGCGAAGGATAAATCTGAAGTTGTACTCGATGTGAAATCAAGTAAAGAAATAGATAAAATAGTTTATTATTTGATTTCAAATCTTTTAGGTGATGATTTAGCATACTTATTGAATATGATTTATTCAAAACCAGAATCAGGTATTGCAATCTTTAGTAATTTTCAAAATGTTGTTGCTAGAATATATGAAATGAATGTTGTGTTTAACATCAATAAATTTAACATCAAAAATTAGGAGAAGGAGAAAAAAATGTACGGAGCAATTTTAGGAGATATTATTGGGCAGCCTTATGAATTTGGACCAAATAACATTAAAACAAAGGATTTTTCACTTTTTACAAAAAAGCCTCGATTTACAGATGATTCTGTGATGACTGTTGCAATTTGTGATGGCATTTTGATAGCGGGGTTTGATGCAGATGAAAAAACAATGAAAAAATCAATGATTGAAGCTATGCACAAATGGGGAAATCGTTATCCAAATGCAGGATATGGTGGAACTTTTATTCGTTGGCTGGCTATGAAATCTTATGAGCCTTACAACAGTTGGGGAAATGGAAGTGCAATGAGAGTTTCTTCTGTGGGATGGTTTTTTGATTCATTGGAGAGAACAAGGGAAGTTGCAAGATGGTCGGCGGAAGTTACACATAATCATCCAGAGGGGGTGAAGGGAGCGGAAGCTGTGGCAAGTGTAATTTGGATGGCTCGAAAGGGAAGTTCAAAAGAAGAAATCAAAAGCTATGTGGAAAAAGAATTTGGATACGATTTAAGCAAAACTTGTGATGAAATTCGCCCAGATTATTATTTTGATGTAAGTTGTCAGGGAACAGTGCCAGAGGCAATTACTGCATTTTTGGAAGGAAATAATTTTGAAGATGTAATTCGTACCGCAGTTAGTCTTGGAGGAGACTGCGACACTTTGACTTGTATTGCAGGTGGAATGGCAGAAGCTTTTTATGGAGTGCCAGACTTTTTGAAGGAAAAATGTTTGGAATTTACTACAAAGGAAATTCATGAGGTGATGGAAAGGTTTGAGAAAGGGAAGGATAAGATTGTTGAATAAATGAAACAATAGTGTTTTTTAAGAAGATAGAATTCTATAAGATTTCTATCTTTTTTTTATACAGCGACGCTTTGTGTCGTTCCTCCTGTGGTAAATTAAAAGCATAATTAGGAGAAAGAAAATGAACATTCCAACAGAAAAAACAGAACGCCAAAAATTAGCTCAAAGCCTTTTGAAAAACGCAGGACTTTTGTGTGATGAAGTTCCAGAATTCCTTGAAAACTGGATTTTGTACACTTCACCTTATAACAGTAATGAACTCTATTTTTTGCAAACGCTAGAAAAACTCAAAGAAAATCCAGATTTTGTGGCAAATCAAAAAGTAGAGTATTTTGTAAATATTTCAGAAGATTTGCCTTTAATCACAGAATATTCTCTTCCAATTTGGTGGGGAGGATTTTGGGAATATACAGTTTGCCAAAAATGGATTTCTGGAATTGCCGTGACAAATGAAAATATCATCATTTTTAGTACAGAATCTTCCTGTCCAATTTACATAATAGAAACAGGTTTCCCTTGTGGTGCTGGTGGAGCTTATGACTCAACTCCAAACAAAGGTAACATATCAGTTTATAAAAGGAAGAATTTTTCAAAAATCAAAACCCAAGGAATGTCAGTTGTAAAAACAGATAAAACTATTACGGATTTTATGTTTAAAATGATAAATAAAAATAATCCTTCGTCTGGAAATATATTTGAAAGCTTAAAATTTAATATCAAACAAAGATTGATTTTGATGCGTTATGGATTGGGAGTTGGAAAATCAATTTATAGGAAGCCCATAAATTATACAAATCAAGAAGAATTGAATCGGGCTTTTCAAAATTACATCAACAAAAATGGAATAGCGCTTACAGAAGAAGAAAAGCAAACAGGAATTTTGATTGAAAAACATCCTCCAAGAGATTTTAATAAACCCATTGGTGTTTCAAGTTCGCCAACTTATCAAAAAGTGTTAAAGGAAGATTCGGATGGCGATTTGTTAAAGATTGAGAATCTTGGTGTTGTGGAAAAATGTGAGTGGGAGAAAAGGAGTAGTTCAAAATTGTGAAAATTTTTTTAGCCTGCGACACTTCTTGGCGTTGTAGTAGTTGTAAAATAAACATGTAATTCATTTGGAGGATACTGTATGAACGAAACGAAAAATTTTATGTTTGAAATTAAAGGATTTTTTAATGTAATTTCTGAAAAATTGGAAAACATAACATTAGAGAATAAAGTGCGTATGTCACGGATTCTTTATGTTTTTTTACTGCC
>JAZQUR010000060.1:0-30407 GCA_045631425.1 Treponemataceae bacterium
TGTAACTATTATACTGATGAATTTAGTTCATATGATGATATAGAAGAATTAATAGGGTATACAGTTTATAATCCATTACAATATGAGCCTTCTCAAAATATTACGGCACCAATACCGACATATACTAATAAAATAGAAAAATTACAAGATAAAGCTTTAAATAATATTGATTTTTCTATGAAAAAAGATGAATCTTGGGTAAAAAATGCAACCTTAACAAAAGATAATGTTTTATCCTTAATTAAAACCCCTGTTTGGCATGGAAAAATCGAGTGGATGATTTTAAGTACTAAAATTTCCTTAGATGATTCTACTGATAATATAGATTCATGGCGTGATAATTATGATATTTCATGTTGTACTTCTAAAACAATAACATTAAATGGTGATGAAGCAGATATAGATCTTACAATTAAACACAGAGATTATTATGGTTTATTAGAAAACTATAAGGATGATTCTCCAGAGCCTGAATTGTGTATGTATGTAAGACAAATTTCTTCACATACAGAATTATTAGACGAAACTAATCTTTTATTACCACCAGCAAAATTAATTAAAGATTTAAATTTAAAACCAGATTATCAAAGTTTATCTTGGATAGATTCTAAAGGTGAAATTGTAATTTATTGTAATAATAATAAATCAGATTATTATAAAGATTCTATAAAAGAAAGTATTTTTATTCGTAAAGATTATTATGATGAATATATAAAAACTAATACATTAAAGTATTTTGTTTTTACAGAAAGACTTATTCCTGGTCACGGATTTGAAGATGATACATGTTTTAATTTAGAAATAGAAAAAGGAAAAATAACAAAAGAATTCTTACACTATAAATCGAAAAGTGTTTTGGAAGATAAAAATCGGTGTTCAAATTGTCCTCATGGATTAGATAAAGAACATGAGAAGATTCGAAATAGTCATTTTGATTTCTCAAAATATCTAAATTTTAAGTTAGATAAAGAAGAGCTTTCAAATGCTGAAAATGTAGAAATCTTCAATGGAGATGAATAATTATAAAATTGTCGCAAAAAAGTTCAGCCAAATATAACCTGTTTTGCAATAGGTGATATTTCCTTTGATACTTTTCTTGAAAGATTAAAATATATGAAGGGAATTACTTTTCAATATTTTTGTGGAACTGAAAAAGCAATAAAAATGCTAGTGAACAAAGGACTTTGTAATGAATGATGTTGAATATCAGATAGAATGTACAACACGAGATTTAGCTAGTTATTTAGTGAAGGATTTTTTGTTCAGTATTGAGCAAGATCTAAGGGCTGTATATAATTCTGAAACTTACAAAAAACTCTGTGACCCCAAAACAGGGCTTTATTTTCAAAGTCCACTTTATGTTTACGATTATCTAAAAAATGAAATCAAAACAGGAAAACTTCAATAAGCATTAGTTACAATAAATTACGTAAGTGAATGTTTTGGCAAATTTAAAAAATCCCCAATCGGAGCTGTTATTCAGGCGTTGGGGATATGCTTTTTTTGATTAGGCGTGCTTTGTTGCAACTAAAAGGAAGCAGCCATAAATTAATAATAATTAATTGTAATGTCTTGAAGTTTTAAGTCTTTCCGGGACTTGATATTATTAGTACATTTTTTTTATACTACAACAAAAAGCTGTACTTACTTTCTTGTGTAGCTCACATCAGATAACTCTCGTTTAAGCTCGGCACTTGGGGTAAAAAGAACACGTAAATTTTTAATATCGTTAGAACTTACGTCTTCTGCCTTTTCATGCCCTACAGAACTAAAAGAAAGCTTAAAAATTCCAAACTTGTTTAGTCTGATGCGGTTAGAACTTTTAAGATATTCTGGCATCTTATCCAAGAAACTCTCGATAACAGCCACAACATCAGCCGGGGTCAGTGTGCAAGACTTAGAAATTTCTTTTGCCAACTTTGTGACATCGATTTCTTCGCCGTACTCTGCCGACGCATAATACTTAGAATCCGCTTCTCTATCAAGTGGATTCTGGCGTTGTTTTACGGAATACATCATAGGTGTACCCTCCAGTTTAATTTGAAATGCTCTCTATAAGCACCTCCGCATGCGATTTTAATTTGTGGAACTCCAACGAAGCCCATACCTTTGGCCAAAAGATACGCTCTAAAGGTAATAATTTTTTGTGTTAATCGGCAAGTAAAATCGTAAAAAAAGTGAGATTTTTTTTGTGATAATTGGGTAAAAACTCAGTGGAATTTTTGAAAAAGTCAGTGAGTTTTTGGAAATTGGCAGTGGGAATTTTGGGGAATTGGTGGGAAGGGGAAATATGTAGTAAAAATTGCTAAAATGTAGTATAATCATCTTGTAATGGCAAAACCTTTTATAAAATGGGTTGGTGGAAAAAGCCAACTTTTAGAAGAAATCAGAAAAAAATATCCTCAAAAAATTGAAAAATATTGTGAGCCCTTCGTTGGTGGTGGAGCTGTTTTATTTGATATTTTGCAAAAGTTTCAGCCAAAAGAAGTTTTGATTAACGATATAAACAAAGAACTCATCAACACTTATCTTCAAGTAAAAAATCATTGTGAGGAATTGATAAACCAACTTAATGAACTTCAAACCCAATATAAAAAACTAGGTCAAGAAGATAGAAAGGTTTTGTTTTACGAAAAAAGAACACGATACAATGCATTGAAAGTAAATGGAGATGAATTAGAAAATCTAGAGAAAGCAACCTTATTTATTTTCTTGAATAAAACTTGTTTTAATGGTTTATATAGGGTAAATTCAAAAGGTCTTTTTAATGTGCCATTTAATAATGCTAAAAATCCTTTAATTTGTGATGCAGAGAATTTACGTTTGTGTAGCCAAGTTTTGCAAAATGTTATCTTAAAAACTGGTGATTATAAAGAATGTGAAAGTTTTATAGATGAGAAAACCTTTGTTTATATTGACCCACCATATAGACCTTTAACACAAACGTCTGCTTTTACATCGTATTCTGAAAATCAATTTTTAGATAAAGAACAAATTGAATTAGCTCAGTTTATTGATAACATCGCAAAAAAAGGTTCTACTATTCTTGCAAGTAATTCTGACCCAAAAAATTCTAATGAGGAAGACAACTTTTTTGATAACTTATATTCAAATTTTGAAATTGAAAGAGTGTCTGCTTCTAGAATGGTAAATGCAAATCCAGAAAAGCGTGGTGCGATAAATGAATTGTTAATAACAAATATTGCATCAATATTTTAGGAGAGATAAAAATGGAAAAGAATTTTGATTTATTCCTTTCTCAACTTAGCGAAACTAATGCTACTTTAGATTATTTTACAGATTTTGAAAAAGTAATCCATAATACTAATAAGATTGCAATAAAACTGAATCAATTAAATTATCTAATTGGAAAGGAAGATTTACATAAAGCTATAAAAGAACTTTATGAAGAAAATTCAAAAGTATTTGAAGTTCTTGATATTTTACTTGCTGTTAGAAAAAAGGATAAAAAGAAAACTTTAAATGCAAATGGCGAGTTTGTTTTACTTGAAAGTTATTTTTCATCTTTACAAGGTGTGATTGATTATATTGAACAAACAGGTCTCGCTAATGTTTTTAGAAATAAAAATGTTACAAATCTTGTAGATTATGTTTTTGGTGTCGAAGTTGGACTTGATACAAACGCCCGAAAAAATCGAGGTGGAGAAAATATGGCAAAAGCAGTTGCCTTAAAATTTAACGGTGCAAATATTCCTTTTCGTTCAGAAGTAAATAGCACTGAATTTGAAGAAATAAAATCTCTAGGACAAGATTTAAAAAGATTTGATTTTGTCATTAAAACAAGAAATAAAACATATCTTATTGAGACAAATTTTTATAATAGTGGTGGTTCAAAACTTAATGAAGTAGCTCGAGCTTACACAGATATTGCTCCCAAGATTAATCAGTATGAAAAGTTTGAATTCGTTTGGATTACAGATGGTCAAGGTTGGCTTACTGCAAAAAATAAATTAGGTGAAGCATACTCACTAATTCCAAGCATTTATAATCTTGCAAATTTGGATGAGTTTTTATCTAAGGTAAAAACAGAGTTATAAAAAGGGAGAATAATAATGTATAATCTGATAAAAAAAGATATTTCACAAGATTATTATAAAAAAAATTTTTCAAATGAAGGGCAAAGTTTTGTTGTTTGGTATTTAAGAAATATTTATAATCTTGATGAGATACAAGCAAAAGATTGTCTAACAGATGGGGCTGATGATAAAAAAATAGATGCTGTATTTATAGATGATGATAACTCGATAATTCATATAATTCAGGGCAAATTCTACAGTGGTTCTATAAATGGAGAACCAGTTCAAGAATGCAATGCTTTATTTTCGAATTTAAAAGACCTTGATGCTTTACAAGTTAATGGGAATGATATAATAAAAAGAAAAGTATCTGAAATTTCAACTGCATTAGAAGATGAGTATAAAATATCTATTGAATTAATTACAACAGGTTATCTTACAAACAGTGCTTTAGCAGACTTTAATTTGTATAAACAACAAATTTCAGAACAAGATGAATTACCAGCTGAATTATTACTGATAGACAATGATGCATTAAAAGTAAGGTATGATGATTCCTTAAATAAAGTAACTCCATATATAAATCAAAAATTTAATCTTGAAAAAGGAAAATTTCTTGAATTAAATCTCGATGGGACAAAAGCTGTTATTGCAGCTTTACCACTGAAAGAATGTTATAAAATTCGAGGTATTTTAGATGGCTCTCTCTTTCGAAAAAATGTTCGCCAATCTTTAGGCTTGAATCGTATAAACAAAGGCATTGCTCAAACTATACGTAATAATCCAGAGGATTTCTTTTTTTATCATAATGGAATTACAGCTGTTTGTTCCTCATTTAATATAGAAAATGAAACTTTAGATATCAGGGGGCTAAACGTTGTTAATGGTTGTCAATCACTTACAAGTATTGCAAATTGTAGTGAGTCAATTAAACAAAAAGAAAAAGGGTATATACTTTTTAGATTTTATGAAATCGGAGATGATAACGAGGGCTCTACAAAAGGGGATAAAATTAGTACATTTACAAATTCTCAAAGTGCAGTAAAAGCTCGTGATTTACGAAGTAATGATAAAGTTGTTCTTGCAATTCAAAAATCTTATAATCAGCGTTATACAGATGGATATTTTCTTACAAAAAGAGGTGAAGTGGCTCCAAAAGATAAGACAAATAAAAGTCACATCATCAATCTTACCGACTTAGGAAAATGGATTGTTGCATGGCATTCACAAAGACCAACAATTTCTTATAGTGAAACAAAACTTTTTGATAAATATTTTACACAATTGTTTAGAAAAGATTATGATCCAGAAGATATTCAGGCTCTAAAAGAAATGTATGATGCAGTTATGACTAAATGGACAAAAGAAAATCCTCTAGATTTGAATGATAGTCTTCTTGCTATGAAAGCTTATGCTCCATATCATCATTTATATGCAATTTCACTTTTTTTCTGTGCAATTAATCAAGTACCAGAAAGTGTAATTTCTCCGAAACTTGCACTAAAAAAACTAAAAGATTCTCAACTATTTGATGACGTAGTTTCGATGGCTGGAAATTGTTTAAATACAGCTTTGACAAGTGCAAACGAAGAATATATTCAAAACAAAAAGGTCTTTAGTCCTCAAAACTGGATAAAGCAAAAAGGAAGTTTAAAGGGAGTTCGGGAAGCAATTAACAGTACTTTAAGTATGCTAAAAATTGTCCCACAGGGAAAAGAAACTTATGACAAATTAAAAATTGGGTTACAAGTTGATTCTGCAAGTTTTGAAGATAGATGGACTGCTGAGTAATTAAGAAAAGAAATATGTCAATACAAGCCTGCTATCGTTCAAAAAACTTAGATTTTACTCTTGCCAAAGGAAACTGTTTAGACCTTCTTCCAAATATCAACTTTCAATTTGATATGATTTTTGCTGACCCTCCTTATTTTCTATCAAATGGAGGAATTTCTGTTCAAAGTGGGAAGCAAGTTTCTGTAAACAAAGGCGAATGGGATAAATCTCAAGGTTTTAAAAAGGATAATGAATTTAATCGAAAGTGGCTTTCATTATGCAGAGAGAAATTAACTGAAAATGGAACCATTTGGATAAGTGGAACTTATCACAACATTTTTTCTGTGGCACAAATGTTGAACGAATTGGATTTTAAAATCTTGAATTGTATTACTTGGGCAAAAACAAATCCACCGCCAAATCTTTCTTGTAAATATTTTACTCATTCTACAGAATTTATCTTATGGGCAAGAAAGAATAAGAAAGTAACACATTATTATAATTATGAATTGATGAAAGAAATTAACGGTGGAACACAAATGAGGGATTTATGGAGTTTACCAGCAATAGCGAAATGGGAAAAATCTTGTGGAAAACATCCAACACAAAAGCCTCTTCCATTACTTGCTAGAATAATTCTTGCGTCCACAAAAGAAAATGCTTGGATTTTAGACCCTTTTGCAGGAAGTTCTACAACAGGAATTGCAGCAAACTTATTAAATCGAAGATTTTTAGGTTTAGAGCAGGAAGAAGAATTTTTAGAATTATCAAAAAATCGTCGTGAAGAAATTGAAGATATTTCTAAGCGTTATGAATACAGAGAAAAAATTATAAAATATTCAGATAAGCCCATGAAAGAAATTTTTGAAGTTTGTGAGGAAACTCCTTATTTTGGAAAGGATTTACCTATAGAGTAGCTATCTATTTCATTATGTTTTCTTAAATAAAAAATAATTCCCCTACCCACACCCAAAACTTTCACACAAATTTTACACAAACTTCCTCTGTATTTTACATCTTTCTTCTATTATTACATCGTTCATGCAACCAAGGCGTTGTTTAAAATATTGACCCAACATTTTCAAAAGAATAAAATACCATTTAGAAGGAAAAAGACATGATTTTTTGTGTTGATGATGATTCTGCAATTCGTGATATTGAAGTTTACACTTTGCAACAAACTGGGTTTAAGGCAAAAGGTTTGTCTTGTGCCGACGAATTGTTTTTGGAATTAAAAAAAGCAATTCCAGATTTGATTATTCTTGATATTATGATGGCTGGAAAAGATGGCATTCAAATTTTAAAAGAGTTAAAATCAAATCAAAAATATGCAAATATTCCTGTGATTATGGCAACTGCAAAAGGTTCTGAAATGGATAAAATCTATGGGCTTGATTTAGGCTCTGACGATTATCTTGTAAAACCTTTTAGCGTTATGGAAATGGTTTCTAGAGTTAAGGCTGTTCTTCGGCGATACAATAAGTCAAACAATCAGGAAGAAAAGACAATTCAAGATGGCTGTTTGGTTTTGAACAAGGAAGAACATTCGGTTTTTATCAATCAGGAAAAAATCAATCTTACAATCAAAGAGTTTTCACTTTTGGAAATTCTTTTATCAACTCAAAGAAAAGTTTTTACTCGTGAAGAGCTTCTTTCAAAAGTTTGGGGAATGGATTTTGCAGGAGAAACTAGAACTGTTGATGTTCACATAAAAACTTTGCGGAAAAAACTTAATGAGTACGGGGCAAAAATCAAAACTCACGTGGGACTTGGTTACAGTTACGGAGAATAATTATGAGTAAAAAAATATTTCGGGCAATTTTTTTTGTAAGTACATTTTTTCTTTTAATCAGTTTTTTTGTAATTTCTGGGATTTTGTATAGCGAGTTTTTAGAAAATGAAAAATCATATTTGCGAACAGAAATTAAGTTTTTAAAAGAATTATTATCATCACAGGATGATTTTTTACAAAAATTCAAAAGTGACACATATCGCCTAACTTTGATTTCGGAAGATGGGGAAGTGATTTTTGATTCAAAAGCAAATATCAACGATATGAACAATCACATCAATCGCAAAGAAATTGAAAAAGCCATTGAAATTGGTTCTGGTGAAAGTTTGCGATATTCAGACACTTTGCTTGAAAAAACAATTTACATTGCAACAATTTTGCCAAATCAAAATATTCTTCGCATTTCCACAAATATCAACACAATTTGGGCAATGATTTTTGAACTTGTTCCAACTTTCTTCCTAATTTTTGTGATTTTGACAATTTGCTGTGGATTTTTATCAAATTATCTTGCAAAACAAATTATAGCGCCATTAAACAAATTGAATCTTGATAATCCAATGGAAAATCAGATTTATGATGAAGTTTCCCCTTTGCTTTACCGCATTCACAAGCAAAATAAAAAAATCAAAGAACAAATGAAAGATTTGCAACAAAAAATTGATGAAAAAATCGAAATGCAAAAAGTAAAAGAAGAATTTAGTGCCAATGTGAGTCACGAACTAAAAACACCCTTGCAATCCATTATTGGTTACACGGAACTTTTTGAAAATAATTTAGTAAAACCAGAAGATTCTGGAAAATTTATTGGAAATATTAAAAAAGAATCTTTGCGTTTGGTTGCTTTGATAAGCGATATTATCCATCTTTCTGAATTGGACGAAATTGAAAAAGTGAAATTTGAAAAAGTTGATTTAGCTGAAGTGATTTCTGAAACTATTTCTTTGCTCACAAGTTCTGCTTCAAAACGAAACGTAACCCTGCATTTTGAAAATAAAATCGGTACGGGAATTGTTCAAGGTGTACCAAATTACATTCAAGAAATTGTTTACAATTTGATTGATAACGCCATTCGCTACAACAAAGAAGGCGGCAAAGTTTTTGTTTCACTAGAAAAACTTCAAAATGGCAAAGTAGAATTTTCTGTAAAAGACACAGGAATTGGAATCCCAGAAGAATATCAACAAAGAGTTTTTGAACGATTTTTTAGAGTAGATAAAAGCCATTCCAGA
Organism: Treponemataceae bacterium; assembly: GCA_045631425.1. Taxonomy (GTDB): domain Bacteria; phylum Spirochaetota; class Spirochaetia; order Treponematales; family Treponemataceae; genus Treponema_I. The sequence continues at coordinate 8,835 of JAZQUR010000060.1, forward strand.
GAAACTGGCGGAACCGGTCTTGGACTTTCCATCGTAAAACACGCCGCAAAAATCCAAAACGCAAAACTCACCCTAGAAAGCCAAGAAAACCACGGAACAAGAATTGCTGTTGTGTTTTAACAAAAAAAAGAGGATTCAGCCAAACCACTAAATCCTCTTATCATTTTCAAAGTTTTTCTATTCCACGCTAGTTAGGGAAACGCGCCCAGCTGCTAAACCGTATTTTGAAAACAAGAAGCTTTCCAAAACGTTAGCAGCATCTACAAAGCCTTGGGCATTTGTATCTCGCACATATTTTGCTAATTCGGGAATTGCTTTTAGAACAGTTCCGCGATTAGCAAGATTACCTGCAAAATATGATGGGATTCCAGCAACAGACTGCTGTAACAAGTATGCCATCAATTCATTTCGCATAAGATATGGGTCGTTAGGGTCGTAGCCTAAACTTGGTTGAGATGCGAAAAATCCTTGCAAAAATTGTAAGCTTTTTGTGTCGATAATGTCGTAAATCACATCTACAATATTTCTAAATTCTTCGTCTACAAAGTAGATTCCGTGAACGCCTTCATGAGCAACAAACTGTGCCCGTAAATAATCTGCCGATTCTTTTGAAATGGAAATAATGGCACCCTCGCCTTCTTTGTATCCCTCTTCAGTTTTGATAATGATTTTTGTATCTTCCAAAATACTGCATAAATCTTTTTCCATTTGATTTAGTGGAAAGTTTTCTTTTTCTGCTAAATCATAAAAAGCCGCCAAAGTTTCAGCCCGATAATCGTGAGCATTAAATCCGTGAAGATCTTTTATTTCATCATCACTGGCGAGACGACCTCTAAAGCCTTCTTTTTCTGTGAAAAATGCAATGCGTTTTAGCAAATCGTCTTGAACTGCGTAATTTCTTGTATCGAAAATCAAAATATTTGGAAATTGTTCCCATGCAAAAACTTCGAAATCAGGATTTCGCCATTTTTTTTCGTCCCACTTCAAAATCAAGTATGGGTCAACTAAAATTGGCTCAAAATCATTTGTTTTTTCTTCAAAATAGCAAACAACACTTTCTAGCATTTCAGAATTTTCTGTGATTGTTAATTTTCCAAAACCAGCTTGAAATCGTTCTGGATACAAATTCACAGGAGCTTGATTTGGGCTACGTCTAATTACCAAGGTTTCTTTTCCATAATTGATTTTTACCTTGTTTTGAAAGCCAAGTTCCCCTAAATCTTCGTTATTATCTCTAAAGCTAATTTCATATTTTGGTTTTTCAGAACTCAAAGCCAAAACCTTTGCATCAGAAAAATCTAGGAAACTAGGATTTTCAGACAAAATTGTGCCACCGTTTGGGCCAAATCCGTACCAAAAAATTGTGTTTTCTTGATTTTCAGTTTCTTCGTCATTTTGATTTTTGTAATTTTGATCAAAACCTAAAGCAGCTTTTGCTGTGGTAATTTCTTGTAATACAAGAGGATTTTCTGAATAAACTAAAAATCCTTTGATAGAATCTTTTGTTTCTTGTAAAATTCCAAAATCAATTTTTGAATAATCTGCATCACTTGAAAGTAAAACATTGCAAGTATTTCTGCTTGGCAATTTTGAAATCAATTTTGAACCTTTAAAATCTGTTTCGAAAAGGAAGGCAACTGTAACTTCTGTGGATTTGTTTACCTTTCCGAAAGTTAAAGAAAGAGCATTTTGATTATCGTTAAAAAAGTTTTTTCCAAAGGAATAAAACATATAAGAACCATTTTCACCAGAAATCTCATAATTTTTTGCATTTTGGTTTAATGGTTTTACTTTATTTGAACTAGAACATGAAGTTAAAGTAATTGTAAAAATTGATAAAAATATAATTCCAAAAATAAAAAATCGTTTAGCAAAGTTTTTCTTCATTGTTTAAATATAGCAAAGATTTAATTTTAATGCTATGTTTATTTTGGTTTATGAAAGATATTTTAGCAATTATTCCCCATGGAAATGTAAAGTCTGAACTTATAAAGTTTTTTTCTCAATATCAAAGGGATTTTTTCCCAATTTTTCCGGTTTGTATTCCTTTGGCAGAAGTAGATTTTTCAAAAATCACACTTAAAGAATTAAAATCTCAGTTTTCTTCCACTAAAATCACTTTGGAAACTTTGCAACTAGTTGATATTTGGGACGTAAAAAATATCGCTGCCCTTTCTGCAAAAATTCATAATTTTGATAAAATTCCCGTTTTAGCCAATTTTGATAAAAATTATTTTTGTCCCTTGGGATTTTTAAAATCCACATCAGATTCTCTAGAAATTGATATAAAAACTGATTTCAAAATTGATTTTAAGATTTTCCAGTTAGTTCATCTTCGCTTTGAAAAAGAAAAAAGCTCAAAATTAGCAGATTTGCCAACTTTGAGCTTTTCATACACAATTTTAGAAAGTATTTGGTGTAAATAATTCTTTCTAGAAACTAATTATTTTTTCAATTCCTTACACAACAAAATCAAACCTTCTACCATTGCTTGGTGTTCTTCTGGTGCAATTCGGGCGTATAAAGTTTCGGGTGTATCGTTTTCCATAACTGGTACTTTTTTTTGCAAAAGGATTTTTCCAGTATCACATCCTGCATCTACAAGGTGAATTGTACATCCACTTTCTTTTTCTTTTGCAGCGAGGACTGCTTCGTGAACGTTGTGTCCCCACATTCCAACGCCACCAAATTTTGGTAAAAGTGCTGGGTGTAAGTTAATAATCTTGTTAGAATATTCATTCACAATTTCACCAGATAAAACTGTTAAAAATCCTGCCAAAACGATAGCGTCTATTTCGTTTTCTCTACAAAGCTCTAAAACCTTGTTAGAAACTGCACTTCTTTTTTCTTCGATTGAAGCATTTTGTGCAACTTCTTTTCCCATAACAGAATATGGACTTGCAACTTCAGTTTTGATATTTGCATTTTTTCCACGCTCTAATGCATAAGCATTTTTTGAGCTAGAAACAATGAGACTAATTGTATATGGACAATCTTCTTTGTGAGCAATTTCGTAATCGATTAATGCTTGAAGATTTGTTCCACCACCAGATACTAAAACAGCTGTTTTTATCTTTTTCATACTCTTAAACTCCGTTTAATGGTTTTTCCAAGACTTTGGAAGAGTCAGCTTTGAAAAGCTGCAAACATTAGGGGTAGGAAACCCACTCAGAGTCCGAAGGCCGTTGGTTTCCTACCCCTAAAACCCCGACCTTCCTCGGCCACGGCTTAGGGTTTCACCCTAAGAACCCAAAAAATAACATAATTAGGATATAAAATCCTTCATTTTCAAGTATTTTATTTTTATAAAATATATTTTGACAAGTCTTGGTTTTGTACAATGCCCTTTAGTTTTTCGTCAACATAATCTGCTGTGATTTCGATTGTTTCGCCAGCATGAGCATCAGCTTCAAAAGACAAATCTTCCAAAAGTGTTTCCATAATTGTGTGAAGACGTCTTGCACCAATATTTTCTACTTTTTGGTTTACGTCTGCTGCCAATGTACTTAATCTATCAATTGATTCTTCAGTAAATTTGATAGTAACATTTTCTGTTTCCAAAAGGCTTGTATACTGTTTTGTTAAAGCGTTTTTTGGTTCAGTTAGAATACGCTTAAAGTCCTCTGCACTAAGTGATTCAAGTTCCACACGAAGTGGGAAACGGCCTTGAAGTTCTGGAATTAAATCGCTTGGTTTTGAAACGTTAAAAGCACCAGCTGCAATAAACAAAATGTGAGTTGTATCAATTACGCCAAATTTTGTGTTTACATTTGAGCCTTCCACGATTGGCAAAATATCCCGTTGAACACCTTCACGAGAAACGTCTTGCCCACCACTGTTTGAACCTTTGCCAGCGATTTTATCAATTTCGTCAATAAAAATGATACCCATTTCTTGAACACGATTTCTAGCTTCTTCTGCAACCTTGTCTGGGTCAGTCATTTTATCAAGTTCTTCTTCTAAAATGATTTTTCGAGCTTCTGCAATTGTAACTTGTTTTTTGCTTGAACGAGGACCAGAAAGCATTGTAGCAATTCCTTGCATTGCGTTTTCCATTTCTTCCATGTTTCCACCAGCAAAAATCTCGAAAGTTGGCATTTTATTTCCACGAGAAGCCACAACTTCTACAGTTCTGTCTTCTAGTTTGCCTTCACGAAGCATAACTCTGAATTTTTCACGAGTTTCTGCCATATTATTTTTTTCTGCTTCAGATTCTGCAGGAAGATTTTCTGGATTTGAAACAGCTGGTTGTCCCATACCAAAAAATGTTTTTTTCTTTTTAGAATCTTTTCCGCTTCCTGGCAAAAGTAAATCAAGCAAAGCATCTTCAACTTTTTCTTCTGCTTTTACTCTCATATCATCTTGCATTTCAGCTTTTACCATTTTGTAGCCAACTGCCATCAAATCACGAATCATAGATTCAACATCGCGACCAACGTAACCTACTTCAGTGTATTTTGTGGCTTCAACTTTTAGAAATGGTGCCCCGCAGAGTTTTGCTAAACGACGAGCAATTTCTGTTTTACCAACACCAGTTGGCCCAATCATCAAAATATTTTTTGGAGCGATTTCATCTCTGATTTCTTCAGGAAGTTTTAATCTTCTAGTTCTGTTTCTCAAAGCAATAGCTACAGATTTTTTTGCTTTTTGTTGACCAACAATATAAGTATCAAGTCTATTTACAATTTCTCTTGGAGTTAATTCTTCAAGAGCTTGTTTTTTTTCTTCAATAGTTTCCATATTTTCCAAAATCCTCTTATAGTTCTTCTACTGTAATGTGATTGTTTGTGTAAATACAAATATCACCAGCAATTTTCAAACTTTTTTCAGCAATCTCTTTTGCAGAATAATTTGATGACTCAAGATAAGCCAATGCTGCAGAATATGCGTAATTTCCACCAGAACCGATAGCCAAAACATCATTTTCTGGTTCGATAACATCACCGTTTCCTGAAATCAAAAGGATTTTTTCTTTATTTGCAACTAAAAGAAGTGCTTCAAGATTACGTAGAGCCTTGTCTGTTCTCCACATTTTTGCAAGTTCTACAGCAGCTCTTGTAATATCTCCGTTGTATTCCCCAAGTTTTGCTTCAAACTTGTCAAAAAGGTTAAAAGCGTCTGCTGTAGCCCCTGCAAAGCCAGTTAAAACTCTACCTTCATACATTCTGCGTACTTTTCGGGCATTTCCCTTCATTACAGTGTTACCCATTGTAACTTGTCCATCACCAGCCATAGCCACGTGACCATCTTTTTTTACTGCAATAACTGTTGTACTGCGCACTTTTTCGTAAGACATCTATCATTCCTTTCCGTGTGGATGTGCACGGTTATATATTTCTATCAGCTTTTCTGCTGTAATATGCGTATATCGCTGGGTTGTGGAAATACTGGAGTGCCCCAAAAGTTCTTGAACAACCCGAATATCAGCCCCGTTATTTAGCATTGTTGTGGCAAAAGTATGCCGAAATGCGTGAGGATTCATGTGTTTATTCGTTCCTTCCACAGATGTATATCTACTGATAATATAACGAATTCCACCATCAGTTAGAGGATTTCCCTGCTGATTGACAAATAAAAATCCCTTATCATTTGGAACTTTTACCCTTTCCTTTCGCTCTTGAATATAGAGTTTTAAAGCTTTCTTTGCATCTTCGGAAAAAAACACATAACGCTGTTTTCGTCCCTTTCCCAAAACCAAAGCCGACTCAAAATCAGAAGAAATATCCTTTAGTTTTAAGCCCTGAATCTCAGAAACACGACAGCCAGTTGAATAAAGCACCTTAAAAAGGGCTTCGTCTCTACTAGGCCACAATAAAGCTTTTTCCTCTGGCAAATTGCAAAGTTCATTCACTTCTTCCTTTGTCATAAAGCGAGGAAGTTTCTGTGGATTTTTCAAAGTTTTAACTTCAAAACTAGGGTTTATACTAATATACTGAAATCTTTTGCAATAGGCAAATAAAGATTTAAAAGCTGAAATAAATCTATTTACCTTTGCTGTAGAATAATTTTGTTTAACAAGAAAACTTACAGAAGTTCTCAAATCCTCTGTGGTAATTTCCGCTATAGAAAAACTTTCTTTTCCGTATTCCTTTCCATACAGAGTTGCAAGACTTTTTCCAAGAATCTCTAAATCAGTTTTGTATGCCAAAACCGTATGCTCTGAAAGTTTTTTTACAGATTCAATGTAAACAATAAATTCTTCTACAATCTCAGTAAAATTAGTTTTCAATTTCTTCGCCAGCTGTGTGTAAATATGTACAATCAGGATTTATACATGATTTAAACGAACCATGTTTTTTGTCATATTTTTCAACCATAAACCAGCCACATTTTGGACAGTTTTGGTCAATTGGTTTAAAGTGAGAAATAAAATCACAAGTTGGATAATTTGTACATCCATAAAATGATTTTGATCTACCTTTGTTTTTGCGTTCTACAATTTCCCCATTACATTCAGGACGAGGACATTTTGCCAAAGGAATTGATTTTGTGTTATGACATTCTGGGAAACCAGAACAAGCCAAAAAGTAACCAAATCGACCAAGTTTTTTTAACATTGGCTTTCCGCAAAGTTCACAGGTTTTATCAGTAACCTCGTCCATAGAGCCCTTCACGCTTTCCAAGGTTGACATAACTTCGTCCACATGATTTTTGAATGGAAAGAAAAAGTCTCCCATCATTTTTGGCCACTCTACTTTGCCTTCTGCAACTTCATCAAGTTTTCCTTCAATTTCTGCTGTGAAATTTTCATTTATAACATCAGGGAAAGATTCCACCAAAATGTCGTTAATCATTTTTCCAAGAGGAGTTGGCACAAATTGCTTGTTATTTCTACTGATATAATATCTGTCAATCAAAACAGAGATAATTGGTGCGTAGGTTGAAGGACGGCCAATTCCCTTTTCTTCCAAAGTTTTTACGATAGAAGCATCTGTGTATCTTGCAGGTCCAGAAGTAAAGTGCTGTTCTGGAGTAAAACTCTTTGGTTCAACTTCGTCCCCTACTTTTAGAGCAGGAATTGATCCAGTGATTTCCTCTTTTGAAGAAAGCAATTTCACAACACTGTAAAATCCTTTTTCCACAACTTTTGTAGAAGAAACTCTAAACACAGCTTTGTCCGCTTGAATATCAACACTTGTAGTTTTACATTTTGCGCCCTTCATTTGACTAGAAACAAAAGCTTCCCAAATAAGTTGATACAAACGTTGCTCATCGCGAGATAAATATTCTTTTACATAATCTGGAGTGTATTCAGTGTATGTTGGACGAATTGCTTCGTGGGCATCTTGTGCTTTTTTACCAACAGAATATTCGATTGGAGCTTCTGGCAATTCTGATGGATAGTTTTTCCCAATCCAAGAACGTACATCTTCCAATGCGGTTTCAGAAATACGCACAGAGTCAGTACGCATGTAAGTTATCAAACCCACACGCTTTGAACCGATGTTTACACCTTCATAAAGTTTTTGTGCAATTTGCATTGTTTTTTTAGAAGTAAACCCAAGACGTGTGGCAGCAGCTTGTTGCAACTTTGAAGTTGTAAAAGGTGCTTTTGGCTTTACATTTCTTTCGCTTTCCTTAATATCAGAAACAACACATTTTGCATTTTTTATGTCTTCAATAATTTTTTGAACATCATCCTCTGATTTTAGTTCAGGCTTTTTCCCATCATACAAAACAAGAGAAGATTGGCAACTTGATTTTCCCTTTGAAAAATCCGCTTCCAAAGTCCAGTATTCCTCTGGAATAAACTCTAAAACCTCTTTTTCTCGCTCACAAATCAGTCTTAAAGCAACAGACTGAACACGCCCCGCAGAAAGACCGTTTTTTACCTTCACCCATAAAAGCGGAGAAAGATTATATCCCACAAGTCTGTCCAAAACACGACGAGCTTTTTGAGCATTTACCATTTCTTCATCAATTACAGAAGGATTTTTAACAGCTTCCTTAATCGCAACAGGAGTAATTTCATTAAAAACAATACGTTGAATAGGTGCACTAGTTTTACCGGTAAAAGCATTGTTTAAGTGCCAAGCAATAGCTTCTCCTTCCCGGTCATTATCACTTGCGAGGAGCACAAGAGTAGACTTCTTTGCTTCCTTTTGCAAATCTTTCAAAATAGACGCACGGCCTCTAACAGTTATGTACTCAGGCTGGAAATTATTCTCTGGGTCAATAGCAAGTCTAGATTTTGGTAAATCAATTAAGTGTCCCATAGAGGCCTTTACAGTGTATCCAGAGCCCAAATATTTTTCGATAGTTTTTGCCTTTGCAGGAGACTCTACTATAACCAATACAGCTTTTTTTGCCTTAGCTGATTTTGCTCCCTTTGTAGACTTTGTCGCTTTTGTAGATTTCTTAGATGCTTTTCCAGACTTTTCCTCAGTCTTGCTTTTTGTAACTTCCTTTTCAAGTGTTGCCATTGCTACCCACCTTAAAAACTAAACTCATTCTGATATAAATATTTTCCACTTTCTAAAACTAAATCCACAGAATCAGTAATTACTGCACCCTCTGCAACATAATCCTCTATTCCACGAATCACTCTAGAACTAGATTTTTTCCTATTTGATGAAAGGCTCTTTTGTTCACTCTTAAACATTTTTGCATAATCTCTAGCCACAGAATGAAAAAACACATCCCTATTTTGATCCAATGCAAACTCAACAGTAATCAAAGAACCAGATTTTTCCAAAGCTTCAATCACAACCACACTAGAAGACACACCACTTATCAAGCGGTTTCTCTCAGGAAAATGAAAAGCCAAAGCCGGAGTTTCAAGGGGATACTCACTTAAAATACAGCCACCAGTTCGCAAAATACGCCCCGCTAGAGCTTTATTTCCCGCAGGATATATTACATCTATCCCCGAGCCTAAAAAAGCCGCTGTAGCCCCGATTTTTTCATTTTCAGAAAAATTAGCTGCACCAGCACATCCACAAGAAAAACTCCCACCAGCAACACTTCCACCAGACCAAAATCCAGCATCCATCTCACAAGCCAAAGCCCCCTTATGAGCCGCCGCATCAACTCCCATAGCCAAACCAGAAACAACAGTTGCTCCCTTTTCAGCCAACTCCTTAGAAAAGTTAAAAGCCGCTTTCAATCCCTCAGTATCCGGATGCCGAGTACCAACCACAGCAACACAAGGCTTTTTCAAACACCCAATATTCCCACGATAATACAAAGCAAAAGGAACCTGATTAATTTCTCTAAGCAAAGCAGGAAAATCCTCATCCAAAACAGTCACAATACCAATTCCGTATTGCGCCATCAAAGCCAAGTCCCTTTCCACCCGCTTCACAAGAATTTCTGGATTCCACTTAGAACTATCCAAATTTTTTCCAGAAAGCTTTTTCAAATCTTCTATAGAAAGTAATGCAAGCATAGATAAATTGTCAAGATTATTTAACAATTCAATTTTTTGCCCACAAGATAAAAAAGAAATCCTAGACAAAGCTACCGCTAAGTCTAACTTATGCGTCATACATAACGTCCAAAACTATTTTCTTGTTAGCTTCAGCATTTGCCTTAGTTTCTTCAGAAGCAGTTGTAGCGATAATTCTGTCATACATATCAATTGCTAACTGAAATTCATAATTTACATAATAAGCACGAGCCAAAACAAACATAGCATCCACATCTTTTGTTTCAATAGTCAAAAGTTTTTCCAAAAGTGGAATAGCCTTTTCAGTTTCATCAAGTTCATAAACATACAAAACAGCCAAGCCGTACAAAGCTCTAGCATAATTTGGATCTAACTCTATAGCTCTCTTATACGCACTTTCAGAAAGTTCCAAATAATGAGTTCGCTTTGACAAATCCCCAGTTGCACCATAATCCAAAGAAGCGTCAGCCATATAACCTGCGCACAAACCAACATAATAATACAAATTAGCATTTGCAGGATAATACATAATCGCATGTTCATAAGCATTCAAAGCATCAGCGTACATACCTTGGTCCAAATAACGAGAACCCAAAATTTTCCACCAAATACCAGTTTGTTGCTCTGCAATCATAATATCATTAATACGATTTTCATATTTTGCAATAGCATCCTTTAGTTCATCTACAGTTGTTGGAGAAGAAACACCTTCTTCCATAGCCTGAAGCCGCTTAATCTGATTATAACTTTTTCCACAAGACACAAACATCAAAGAAAAAGCCACCAAAACAGTCAAACAAATATAAAAATATTTTTTCATAAAGTACCTCATAAAATTATATACACAATTTTTTTTTATTTTTAAAAATATATTCTATAAATTTACAACAGGTCAAGATTTTTTTTTCAAGAATTAATTTGGAGCAACCATTTTCCCTGTGAAAACCTGCCATTCGGGGTTCCGGCTTTCGCCTACATTCCTACGGAACGGCTCCGCCGCCCCTACTGTCAGGGCTAAGCTCATAGAAAAACCAAAGAGATTTCCCTTTCAAGCAGAAAACAAATTATTCATCCGGGTTAAAAAATTCTTTATGATAAGATTTAAGTTCAGAGTTATCAACGTGAGTGTAAATTTGAGTTGTAGCTAAATCAGAATGCCCAAGTAATTGCTGGACACTACGCAAATCAGCGCCACCTTGCAAAAGATGAGTAGCAAAAGAGTGACGCAAAGTGTGAACCTTGCTATCCACACCAGATAAAGCTTTTATTTCCTGAAAACGCTTCCAAATCCCTTTCCGAGAAAACTGCTTTCCCTGATAATTTACAAAAACATAAGGAACATTTCTCGTTCCCACAATTTTAGGCCGTTCTTCCTCAATCCACTTAGAAAGCCATAGACGAGCATCATCCCCAAAAGGCACAAGTCGCTCTTTATTGCCCTTTCCCAAAACAAACAAAATATTCTCTTTTAGGTAAATGTTTTGCAAAAGTAGACCAGAAGCCTCACTAATGCGAAGTCCAGAAGAGTAAATAACCTCAAACAAAGCTCTATCCCGAACACCAAGAGAAGTAGACACATCGATGGAAGCTAGTAAAGTTTCCACTTCATCTACAGATAAAACCCTTGGCACAGAAACAGTTTTACGTGGCCGTTCAAGCAAATATCCAAGATTTTCCTTCCAAACCCCAATGCGCACCAAATAACTACCAAAAGAACGCAAAGCAGAAATTTCCTTTGCCACAGTTGTTTCGTCAGTTTGCCTTTTACGGAAAACAAAGAATTTCATCAAATCCTGAAGAGAAAGAGATTCCAAATCAAGATTACTTTCTAAAAGCCAAGATAAAAAGATTTTTATTGATATGAGATAAGTTTCAGAAGTGTTTTTAGACTTGCCCCCAACGGTCAACAAATCATTATGAAAACCGTTGAGGTAAGAAGAAAACTTATTTTTTTCCAAGGTTAATTTGATTTCCTCGGTTTCTCAAATAAGCAGGAGTGTTTATATCATCCATTGGATTTTGTTGTCCTGTAGAAAGACCAGAGTTTCTATTTTGTTCGATATCTCTAAATTCTTTGATAGAAACAAAATCACTTTTTGGAGCTTGTGGTTGTGGTTTTGGAGGAACAACATTACTTGCTTGATTTACTGGACGAGATTGTAACAATTCTTCGATTGTTGTAGGAGTAGAGATTTCATCTCCGTCTTTTGGAAAACCAGTTGCGATAACTGTAATCATACATTTATCAGTCATATTTGGATCAACAGTTGTTCCGTGAATAATCAAAACATCAGGATCTGCAGTTGAATTAATGATATTGATAGCATCTTCAACTTCTAGAAGACTTAAATCTTCACCACCAGTAATGTTGATAAGGATATTCTTTGCACCTTCGATGTGAGAATCTTCCAACAAAGGATTGTTGATAGCGTTTGTTGCAGCGTCAACAGCTTTGTTATCGCCAACACCAACACCAACACCAAGAATAGCATCTCCTTTGCCTTCCATAGTTGTTTTTACGTCAGCAAAGTCAATATTTACTTCACCTGGTTTTGTAATCAAGTCAGAAATACCTTGAACACCCTGACGTAAAACATCGTCAGCAAGAACGAAAGCTTGTTTGATTGGAGTGCGTTTATCTACGATTTTTAGCAAATGCTGATTTGGGATAACGATAAGTGTATCAACTTCTTTGTGAAGTTTAGCAATACCGTTTTCAGCAAGTTGCATTTTATTTTTGCCTTCAAAGTTAAAAGGTTTTGTAACAACACCTACAGTTAATGCTCCCTGTTCTTTTGCAATTTTAGCAATAATTGGAGCAGCACCTGTACCTGTTCCACCGCCCATTCCAGCGGTAACGAAAACCATATCAGCGCCTTTTAAAACATTTGCGATTGATTCTGCATCTTCTTGAGCTGCAAGTTCACCAACTTCAGGTTTACCACCAGCACCTAATCCGCCAGTTAATTTTGAACCAATACCAATTCTTTCTTTTGCGTTAGAATTATTTAATGCTTGTAAATCTGTATTTGCTACAATAAAGTCTACATTTTCTAGTCCAGCTGCAATCATTCTGTTTACAGCGTTTGAACCACCGCCACCAACACCAATAACTTTAATAACTGTTGGACTAATTGATTTATTACTTACTACTGAAAATTCCATAATATTAGTGCCTCCACCCAATTTACTAATTTATGTCAATATTTATTAAACAAATTCCTTTAGCCACCCTTTTAGAGCAGAAAAAATACCTTTTGTCTTTTTTTCGTTTTCACGTTTTGATTGAGAACCTTCTTGATTCTCAATATTTGAAACTACAAGTCCTACTGCAACAGCAAATTCTGGAGAACGATATTCGTCTTGCAATCCTCCAAAATTTCCAGGAATACCAATTCGGACATTTCGTGTGTCAAAAACCTCGCCTGCAACTTCAACAATTCCAGGAAGTAAAGCTCCACCACCACACAATATAACATTTCCAGATAATTTTCTATCCCTTACAGAAGCCCCAATTTTATCTCGAACCATTGTAAGAATTTCTTCTACACGTGGCTGAATATAGCTACACAAATCATGACGAGTAATTGCTTCTGGCGGTCTTCCACCAAGCCCTGGAATAATAACCTCTTCTACTTCATCAAGCAAAGGCTCGTAACAACAACCAGATGATTTTTTTATGCGTTCTGCAGTTTCAAAACTTATTCCACGGATAACAGAAATGTCGTTTGTTACAGTTGCGCCCCCCAAGGGAATTGATACAGAACAAACAGGTGCGCCATCAGAAATTACCAATGCATCTGTAGACCCACCACCCAAATCAATGATGATAGAACCTAAATCTCTTTCTTCTTCAGTTGTAATCGCAGCCACAGAAGCCAAAGTTTTTAGCAAAATTCCGTCACAACCAAAACCAGCTCTTGTAACACAACTTCTTAAATTTTGAATTGATGTTACAGCAGCAGTTACAATGTGGATTTCAGACTCAAGGCGCACACCAATCATATTTAGAGGTTGTTTTATACCTTTTTGTCCGTCGATAGTAAAAGATTGTGGGATTACATGGATAATTGTTCTAGCAATGTCGATAGGAACAGATTTCGCAGCTTCAATAACTCTATCAACATCTTTGTGAGTGATTTCTTGAATACCTTTACCATTTCCAGCAACACCAACAACACCAGTTGAGTTCATGCTAGAAACTTGGGAACCACCGATAGCAGTAAACAATGATAAAACTTCATGACCAGCCATCATTTCGGCAGCTTCGATAGCAGATTTTACAGAGGAAGTAGCAGCTTCAATATTAACTATTGCACCGTTTCGTAAACCGTTTGATGGTGCTTTTCCAACACCAGTAATTTGTAATTCACCGTTTTCTGAGAATACACCAATGACAGCTCTTACAGTTGATGTACCAATATCAAGCCCTACGAGTGTTTCGCTCACTTAAAATCCTCCCAAAATAAGCCTACAGATAAATTACAAAAAAATTAAAACAAAATCAACCTTATGCTTTTTTATAAGAAATTGTTCCGTATCTCATATCAACTTCTGTAACATCAGGATCTACAGATTCAATAATATCAAGAACAACCATCATATATTGCAATGTATCTTCATTAAAAGATCTATCTACTAAAAATCTTACATGACTTTGTAGTGGATAAAGCATTAATTCATAGCTATCGTAATCAGTTGGAATAACTCTAATTTCTGATAAAGCAGAAAAATAAGCAGGATTTTTTTGCATAATTTCTTCAACTTGCTTAATCAATGAACGATACATTGTAGGAATTCTCATTCCATCTGAAATAGCAGTAAGTTCAATACCTGTAATCAATGGCATAGAATTATTAGACATTTGACTGCCCATGGAAAATATTACACCATTTTTATCAATTTGAATAGGTAGAGTTTTCCCATCAACATTTACAAGAGAACAGCAAACTGGTGCTCTTTCTGTTACCTTTACAAGAATTTGGTCTGGGAATTTTTTTTCAACTGTAACACTTTCAATTACTGCGTTACTTGCCAACTTTGAAGCAAAACTTGCTGTATCAAATTCCATCCAAGAAACATTGCTAGAAATTCCTCCTTCTAAAAGCAATTCATCAGCTTGTAGAGAAGAAAGGCCTGAAAAAGTTACCTTTGCAGTTGATAAACAAGGCATTACAACTGTGTAAAGTAAAGCTTCGAGAATTAAAAATAATGATAATACCACAACAAGTACTTTGAGAATTTTTGCTTTGTTGTCAGTTTTTTCTGCTGTGTAATATTTTTCCATTCCAGTATAAATAAAACTATCGCTCATAATTAAACTCCGAAACTTTTTCGTACCTTGAAATATTAATTATTAAACCACAAGTAACCAATGTCATAAAAATTGATGAACCACCGTGTGAAAAAAACGGTAGCGGGATTCCAGTTGCAGGTAAAGCACCGCAAACAACCCCGCAGTTCATTAGCGATTGTAAAACGATACTTGTTGTACAACCAAATGCTAACAACTGTCTAAATAAGTCATTAGTTCTTATAGCTATTTTATAGCCTCGAAAGGCAAAGTAGCCTAACAAAGCAAAATATCCGATAACACCTAAAAATCCCATAGCTTCTGCCCAACCTGCAAAAACACAGTCAGCATGAACCTCTGGAATAACTTTGATTTTTTCAAGACCGGCACCCATACCTTGTCCGAAAAAACCCCCAGCACTTATTGCAATTTTTGAGTTATCGATTTGATAGTTAATGCCTTTTATATCAAATTCAGGTCGTAAAAAAGCAATTAATCGTTCAACACGATATTCCTTCATAAAAATAAACAATAAAGCCATTGGAATTGCAAAAATTAGCAAAGCTCCAAACCATTTTCCAGAAACACCAGCAAGAAAAAAGATTAACAAGCCTAAACTTAAGATAATCATTGATGTTGCATAGTCATTCTGTTTTACAACAGTTAATACCAAACCAAGCAAAACAATTAATGCTGGTATGATAGAAGTTTTTGCATCATTTACTCTGTCTTGTTTTTTATCAAATAAATTTGCTAAAAAAAACACAACAGTCAATTTTGCAATTTCTGATGGTTGAAATGAAAAACCAAAAAGATCTATCCATCTTTTACCACCATTTATTTCTACGCCCATAAACTCAGTATAAGTTAACCAGTTAGTTATGAACGTAACAATTAAAATTATTCCCATAAATTTTCGAACAAAGTCTAAATTTATGTAAATAATTATAGGTAACAATATTAAACCTAAAACAGCAGGGATAATTTGTTGTTTTAGAAAGTGTGTACTATCTGACCATCGTCGAAGACCGTAATCCGCAGAAGTGAATTGTAAAGTTACAAGTCCTAAACCAAGCAAAATAATTACAGAAATCACTAAGCCTGTGTCAACTTTTTTAGTAACCACCGGTCTTTCAACCACAAAGTGATTAAACTTCATTATTGACCACCTTTTCAGAAAGTCTATCTGCAATTCTTTCTAACTTGATTCCTCTAGAACCCTTGAAAAAGTACAAATCCCCCTGCTCTACAGTTTTTTCTATATTATCTGCAACTTTAGAAATTGTTTCATCATCATAATATTCAACTTTTTCCAAAGCCAACGAAATATTCATTTTGTTTTTTAGCTCAATAGCCTTAAAATAACCATAAGTCATTTCTTTGCCAACAAAAATCACTTTATCAAGTTTTTGTTTAACAACAAGTTCCCCGATTTTTTCATGTAGAGTTTTGGAATCACTTCCCAACTCCAACATATCCCCAAGAATAAAAACTTTTTTTCCAGCAACTTCCAGTTTTCCGTAAAAATCAAGAGCAGCACTCATTGAATCGAAGTTTGCGTTGTAACAATCTTTTACAACAGTAAAATCACCTTGGATAATATTGCTTCTATCTCCAAGTGGTTTTACCTTTTCAATTCCCGCTTTGATTTCTTCAGCAGTAAGCCCAAGTTTTTCACCTAGAAAAACAGCACTTAAAGCATTTGAAAAGTTATATTTTCCGGCTAAAGCCAAAGTGATATTTACATTTTCATAGTTAAAAGATGTTCCCAAAAGTCCCAAATCTTTTACATCAGAAATCTTTGATGATGATTTTTCGCCATAAGTCAAAATCTCACCCTTTGGAACATCCTGCAAAAATTTTGCGTATTCATCGTTTTCTGGCACAAATCCCACACAACCATCAGTAAAGTTGTAAAAAATATTTTTTTTCTCTTTAGCAATATTGTCTTTTGTGCCGAGAATTCCAATGTGGGCAGTCCCAACATTTGTAATAATTCCAAATTTTGGAAAAAGTACATTTGCAAGTTCTTTTATCTCATCCACACGATTCATACCAAGTTCAAAAACACCAACTTCGTGTTCTTTTCTGATATTAAAAACAGAAAGTGGTAAACCTGTTTCAGAGTTAAAATTACCTTCAGTTTTAATTACGTTATATTTTGTTTCCAAAACGCTTGAAACAAGCTCTTTTGTAGTTGTTTTTCCGTTAGAACCAGTGATTCCAATCTTTATCAGTTTTGGAAATTTTTCTACATAAAATGCAGCTGCAGCTTGAAGTGCGTACAAAGTATTTTTTACAGTGATTACAGTTGCTTTATTTTCCACGATAGGAAGATATTTATCTTTGTCAGAAGCCCAAACCTTTTCATCAGCAACAATCACTGTAGCACCATTTTCTACAGCTTTTTCTATAAATTTGTGTCCATCTTGAAATTCACCAAGCAAAGGAAAAAAAACACCATTTGATTTTACGTTTCTACTATCAGTTGCAACTGCAAAAACTCCGCCACATTTTTGTTCTGGAGCATAAGCAACATTTGCTTTTGTTGAGAAAAGTAATTCATCTAGTGTTAGAAGCAACGCTTCATTTTTTTCCATTTTTAGTTATTTCCTTTTACATCCACACGGATAATTTCCTCGCTTTCTGCAAGGCGCATTCCGTATTCATTTACAGCAATTTGTTCAATTCTTTCAGAACTTGAAAGCACACCGATTTCACTAACAAGTTTTCTATTTTCTTCTATCAACTGATATTGGATATCTTCCAGATCAGAAACTTCTTTCTCTAACTTTGCATACTTTGTTGTTTCTAGATTAGCCAAAGCTAGTAAACCAGGAATACTTAAAGCTAGTAATACGATTGCAACATTTTGAATAATTTCTGACTTTTTGTTCATACTTAACCTCATTCACTCCTTAAAAGGATAGTTAAAGTTTTCTCAACACCCGAAGCTTTGCACTTCGTGATGGAGAGTTTTCAGCAACTTCTACATCGCTTGGACCAACAGGCTTTCTTAAAATCAATTCTGCCCGAGGTTTGCCTCCACATTTACATATCGGCTGTTCAGGTGGACAAGTACAACTTTTAGCCCATTCCCTGAAAATATTTTTAACTATTCTGTCTTCTAGCGAGTGAAAAGTGATAACACCCAATTTTCCGCTAGGTTTTAGATTATTAAATGCATTTTCCAAAGCTAGTGGCAAACGATCTAACTCACCATTTACTGCAATTCTAAAAGCTTGGAAACTCTTTGTTGCTGGGTGAATGTTTCCATGCCGATATTGAGCTGGAACTGCACCGTAAATTATGTCTGCAAGAACTTTTGATGAAGTGATTTTGCTCATTTTTCTGTGTTCAACAATAGCACGTGCAATTCTTCTGCTATATCGTTCTTCCCCATAATTAAAGATGATATTTGCAAGTTCTTCTTCTCGAGTGGTATTTACCAAAACCTCTACAGAATCACCTGCATTTGGATTAAGCCGCATATCAAGTGGCTCATCATATCTAAAAGAAAATCCACGACCACTTCTTTCGTAGTGAAAAACCGAAATTCCTAAATCAAAAAGAATTAAGTCCGGTTTTGGTAGATTTTCAGGATAATTTGCATAAAAATCGTTGAACCAGCCATTATAAAAATTCATCCGTTCACCAAAAGGAGCTAATCTCTCTTTTGCACGAGCCTGAATTTTACAGTCTGCATCCAAACCGATTATTCGCAAATTTTTAAAACTACTTAAAAATGCTTCTGAGTGTCCACCTTCACCTAAAGTTGAATCCACCATAAAACAATTATTTTCAAATGGTTCACCAACAGGAGAAAGATATTTTAATGTTTCTTGTAATAAAACTGGAGTATGGATAATTTCCATAACAAAGACACCCCACTAAAAACAGATATCTCTAAGACCTTCAGTTGCTTCTAAGAAAGATTCTTCACTTTCGTCAAGATATTCCTTATAACGCTCGGCATCCCATAGTTCTATGTATTTGTTAATTCCTAGAACTACGCAATCCTTAGAAAGCCCAGCATATTCTCTTAAACTTTGGGGAATAGATAGGCGACCTGATTTGTCAAACTCCACTTCTTGAGCCGGTGCAACTAAACGTCTTACAACAAGACGAGCTTTCGGATCAAAGGGAGAAGCTGACTCCATCAGTTTTGATGATAAATTTTTCCACTCTTCTGGAGTAAATAGCCATAAACATTTGTCTAAAGCTTGGGTAATAATGAGTACATTTCCTGTTAATTCTTGTCGAAGTCTTGAAGGAAAAAGAATACGTCCTTTTTCGTCCAAGGTGTTTCGATATTCACCAGTTAATAATTCCATACCACTATTTACCACTTATCTCCACTAATTCCCACTTAATTACTATTTTATCAACAAATTTCCGAATGTCAATTATAAATAATGGGTCTTTTTGGAAATATAAAAACTATCTTTACATTTTAAGTTTACACTTGTATAGTAAGAGAATATCTATGATAAATACTTACAATGAAACAAACTTGCACAAATTTTTCAAAGAAAAATACGCCTCAGAGAACAATGGATTTACAGAAGTAAAGGTAAAAAACTACATTTGCGACATATTTACAGAGAATTCTGAAATTATAGAAATTCAAACATCATCACTATACAAGCTGGTTCAAAAAATACAGGATTTATGTGGCGAATACAAAATCAAAGTTGTATTCGCCTTCCCTTTTGAAAAAACAATCGAATATTATTCCGAATCCGGAGAAATAATCAGCAAAAAACGCAGTCCAAAAAAATGCAAATGGATACATATTTTCCCAGAACTATTTGGATTTTTACCATTAATATTAGAAGGAAGTGCGATTTTAGAAGTTGTAGCCATATCAATTATCGAAAAAAGGATAAAAACAGAAACTCCGGTTCAAAACAAAACCAACAGTCGCCGTTTTCTAAAAAATTGGTACAAAGACGGAAAATCTCTAAACTCTGTAATCGAAATAAAAACTTTTAAAACAAAAAATGATTTTACAGAAATCCTAAAAACAGGATTTTCCCAATACAAAATAAACGAAAATGATTTTACAGGAACCGATTTGAAAAAGATTTTTACAAAAAGCAAGTTGTACCGAGTAATTTCCTTGCTTCACAAAAATAAAATCATCGAATTAACAAGAACAGAAAAAAACAAAAAATTTTATAAAATTTCAGAAGAATAGTTTAAAACGAAAAAAGGATGTCTCAAAAAAGACATCCTTTTTCTTAGATAACAATTAATTACCAGTTATCACTTAAATCATCTGGATCACTGTTTTCCATGTCGTACAAGTCTGTAACAGCACGTAAGTCATCCATGTATAGGTAGTACTGACCATAAGCATATTCTGGATCACAGTCGATACGGAAACCTACAATGCGTAGACCAGGTCTATCACCCCAGAATGCACTTTGTTGAACAATACCACGTTTTCCATCTGGTGATGGTGGAATTGCTACAGTTAGTTTTTTCCATCCTGAGAAAGCCAATGTTCCCATATATACTTCAAAATTGTTTCCAAAATAGTCTTGTACTAATAGAGTTAGATTGTGTGATTGATTACGACCAGCAACCCAAACAGAAACTGTTTTTGTAACACCTTCGATTGGAATTGGTCTAGCAGCTGTAATGTAGAAAGAGTTTACACCACGGCGGAAAAATTCAACTTTAACACCGTATACTGTATCGTTTTCTGCATTTGCAACTTCTGAAGGTAGTTTAATTTGTTCTTGTTTTGCATCAGCATCAAGATTTGAATATGGACCACCATCAAACAAACGACCACTAATAACACCAACATCTGGAGAAATACGACAATTCCATGAACCTTCTCTTTCAAATAGATCAAGAGAGATTTCACGTAAAGCTTGAGCTGCTGAATCTGCACCAATAATTGATGGGTC
Source organism: Treponemataceae bacterium (assembly GCA_045631425.1). Classification (GTDB taxonomy): domain Bacteria; phylum Spirochaetota; class Spirochaetia; order Treponematales; family Treponemataceae; genus Treponema_I. The sequence continues at coordinate 29,437 of JAZQUR010000060.1, forward strand.
AGGTTCTGTCAAAGAATATGACTGTGCGAAAACAGCAACAGCTAAAAATAATACACATAATAAAGCAACTAATTTTTTCATATTACGCTAATTTGCTCCTGTTGATGAAGAATCCAAGTTAGGTTTTCTTAATTCAAAACCATCGTATACAAAGTTCATAGTATTTGTTGTATATCTAAATTGATCTAGATATAGAACGAAATCATCTACGAATTCACCAGTTGCAGTACGAATTCTAAATCCAATAAATGTTAGATTTTCTGGACCAGAACGAAGTCTTGATTGTTGTCTAATTGCTGTAGGAATTTTCACAACAATATTTTTCCAACCTTCGTAGTTTAGTGTAACAGCTGGAATTACGTGAACAACACTGTCTGCATCACGAACTAAAATTTCTAGATAGTAGTTATAATTTGCACCCCATGCCCAGAAATCAATTTGAGAAACTTGACCCAATAGTGGGATTTCATAAGCTTCCCCAGTTTCCTTGCTTGTAGGGAAAATTTCAAACCAGTTATCACCTTTTCTGTCGAATTTAACTTGTGCGCCTAAAACATATGGAGTACCATCTTTTGATGTTCTATATGCACGTAGTGAATTTGGGATAGCTTCTACATAACCCATTTTTGGATAAGTATCATCAGCTGTGTCTCCAATATGGATAAACTTACTAGCTTGAATAGACCAATCCCATTCCACTGCTTCAGGGTTGTCAAAGTTATCAATCAACATAGTCTCAACGCTTTTTGAACTTGGTTGTGCAACAACAGGTACACAGAACATAAAAGCTAAAAGAAGACATAAGTCGGAGGCCAAGCGGTCTTAGGAAGACAAGACCTGATAACAACTCCTTGGCTCACAGAACGACATGGCTACGATCCGACTTGTTATCAATCAACATAGTCTCAACGCTTTTTGAACTTGGTTGTGCAACAACAGGTACACAGAACATAAAAGCTAAAAGAAGACAT
>JAZQUR010000061.1:0-4600 GCA_045631425.1 Treponemataceae bacterium
ATTATAACAACAAGAGAATTCAGGTTAAAACAAAATGGATGCCTCCTGTAAAATTCAGGGAAGCATCCATTCCTTCTTCCTAGTTCATAATATGTGTCCAGAATTATGGGTACATATCAAACTTTTGGGGTACACTTCACATTTTTAAGTGCAAAAACAGGCTTTTTCATTTTCTCCACTTTCAGGAGATATAAGATTATTCAATTCCCAAAACTTCTCTACGATATTTTGTTCCCATTTCTGTTAGCTTGAATTTCTGGATTTTTCCACTTCCTGTCATTGGGAAAGTATCCAAGAACATAAAGAACTGAGGCCACTTATACTTTGAAATCTTTCCGCGACAATATTCGATAACATCTTCTTCTGTAAGTTTTTCACCTTCATGTAGGATGATAAAAGCACCTGTGATTTCCCCGTACTTTTTATCTTTTACAGCAGCAACCTGAATATCCTTGATTTGTGGCATATCAATCAAGAATTCTTCCAATTCACGAGGATAAATATTTTCTCCACCACGAATAATCATATCCTTGATACGACCTGTAATGCGGAAGTTTCCGTCTTCCCCTTTTACACCAAGGTCACCAGAGTGCAAGAATCCGTTTTCATCAATGATTTCTGCAGTTGCTTCTGGCATTTTGTAATATCCCTTCATGATGTTATAACCACGACAGCACATTTCGCCTTGTACACCAACTGGACATTCTTCGTTTGTTTCAGGATCCAAAACTTTTACTTCGATATCTGGAAGTTCATAACCAACTGTTGTTGCTCTTACTTCAGCACTTTGGTCCCAACGGCTTTGAGTCATACCTGGACTTGTTTCTGTCAAACCGTATACAGATGTGATTTCTTTCATATTCATTTTGTCCATAACAGTTTTCATCAATTCTACAGGACAACCAGCCCCAGCCATAATCCCAGTTCTAAGAGATGACATATCAAACATGCTAAACATTGGGTGATTTAGCTCTGCAATGTACATTGTTGGAACACCATAAATCGCTGTACATTTTTCCTTTTGGATACTAGCCAATGCAACAAGTGGGTCAAAACTTTCTAGCAAAACGTGAGTTGCACCATGACTCAAAATCGCCATAACACCAAGAACGATACCAAAACAGTGGAATAAAGGAACTGGCAAACAAACTCTTTCCTTATTTGTGTAACGCATACTTTCACCAATTGAAAAACCATTATTAATGATGTTGCGGCTAGTTAGCATAACGCCCTTTGGAAAGCCTGTTGTTCCAGAAGTATACTGCATATTTACAACATCATCTGGAGTGATAGTTGCCTCGATTTCACGAATAATATTGATATCAACATGTTTTCCGAGAAGTAGCAATTCTGGAGTTGAGTAAAGTCCACGGAATTTTTCTGGTCCCATAAAAATCACGTTTTTCAAAAATGGGAACTTTTCTGATTTTAAGCAACCACGTTCAAAAGTATCCAATTCTGGAACCAATTCTTTAATCATAGAAACGTAGTTACTATCTTTAACACCGTCAGAAAGACAAAGTGTTGTTAAATCTGCTTGTTTTACAAGATATTCAAGCTCGTGAAGTTTGTAACTTGTGTTTACAGTAACTGCTACAGCTCCAAGACGAGCACAAGCAAACATATATGTTAGCCAGTCAGGCACGTTTGTTGCCCAAATTCCAACATTATCACCTTTTTTTACACCCAGAGAATACAGACCACAAGCTAAATCATCAACACGATTATTGAATTCTTCGTAAGTAAAACGCAAATTTCTGTCAGCATAAATCATAAATTCTTGATTTGGATTTTCTGCTGTTTTTTCTTTTAGTAGTTGGTTTAGTGTTAATTCGATCATATTTTTCTCCAAAAAAAGGTTCTAAGGAAAATTCTTTTCCCAAAATTTTGTTTGTATTCTCCAACTATATTTTATATCAATTATTTAGTATTTTTGCAACATCTTAAGTATAATTAAACTTTATTTCTAACATATTTTTAATTTGTAATTTTTTATATTACTTTATAATATTATTGATAGAAACAATATTGCAAAATTCTATTTTCACATGGTATAATGAAAGGTATGGATATAAAAATGGATATAATGGCTAAACTTAGTCATGAAATTAGAACACCTCTAAACTCAATAATCGGATTAAACCGCATTATTTCAGATAATATGGACAATCCTGGCAAGGTTGCAGATTGTTCGAAAAAAATCGCTGTAGCATCAGACTACTTGCTTGCTATCGTAAACAACTTACTTGATATGGAGCAATTTACCACAGGTAAGGCAACTCTCAACCAATCAGACTTTTCTCTTACACAGCTTTTAAACTTCCTTTCAGTTGTATTTGAAGAAGCTGCAAAAGAATCAAATATTTACTTTTCATTTAGTGGTTCAAAACTTCCTGAATATGTAGTAGGTGATAAAGAACGCTTACGTCGTGTTCTTTCAAACTTGCTTTCAAACGCTATTCGATATAACAAAAAAGAAGGTCACGTAGATTTTATCGTTGAAAATCTTGGACTTTCAAACGGCGCTTACAAAATCCGTTTTACAATTTCTGATGACGGAATTGGTATGTCAGAAGAAAAGGTAAAAAACATTTTTGAACCATATTCAAGTTTAGAAACACCTGATTCTGATGTTATTTACGGTGTTGGTATGGGACTTTCAGTTGCAAACAACATTGTTAAAGAAATGGGTAGCACAATAAATGTAAGTAGTGCTGAAGGAACAGGAAGTACTTTCTGGTTTGAAGTTTCACTAAAAGTTTCAGAAGCTTTTGAAGGAGTTGCAGACTTAGAAGAACGCAAAGAACTTGATGGTAAAACTATTCTTATTGCAGACGATGATTCTATCAACTGTAGCATTATCTGTCACTTGTTAAAAAGTTTTGGCTGTAAAGTTGAAGCAACATCAAACGGTAAAGATGCTTTAGCTTTATTCTCTGCATCCGAACCAAGACACTACGATGCAATCTTGCTTGATATTCGTATGCCAGAAATGGACGGATTGGAAGCTTGTAGAAAAATTAGAGCATTAGGTGGAGAAACTTCATACTGTTACGAAGCATTGGAAATCCCAATCATTGCTATGACAGCAAATGTTATGGATACAGACGTGGAAAAATCTATGGAAGCAGGTATGAACGCTCACCTAACCAAGCCTATTGATCCAGATGAGCTTTACACCGTTTTAGCAACTTGCATTAGAAATAACAACTAAACTTGAAGAACTAGCTTTCTAACAAAGCTTTTCCAAGTTTCCAGTTATCACCGGCACCCATTGTAACAAATAGGTAGCCGGTTTTATTTTTTTCGGCCTCTTCAAATCGCTTTTCAAGATAAGACTTTGCATCCATAACTTCTTCAAAATATTTCACATTATTGTGGTAATTTTGTGCTCGTGCAAAAAGGATTTTTCCACTTACAGACCCAGAATAAATTTCCCGTGCAGAAGGATAGATTTTGTGTAAAATCACTTCATCAGCAGAATCGAAACAAGATGCAAATTCTTCAAGTAAACTTGCTGTTCGAGTATATGTATGAGACATAAAATCACAAATCAAATATCTATCTGGATAAAAGGATTTTATACCTTCAAGAGTTTTTTTGATTGCAGTTGGATGGTGGCCATAATCATCGATAAAAAGCACATTATCTTTTTCGCCAAGGATTTCAGAACGTCTTTTAGCTCCAGCAAAGTTTAGTAAGCCAGTTGCAACTTGTTCTAAAATCTCATTTGAAAACTGCTTCCCAGGATTTTCTTCTTTTACAAGCTCTAGAGCAAGTGCCATTGCTGCAACAGCATCTAAAACAATGTGATGTCCCGGAATTTTGATGGCGAAATTTTTGTCAAATCCAGCAAGAGAAAAGTACTGCTTTCCATCATCAATTTTTCCAAAAGTAACTTTATAATCACCAGAAGCTGTTACCCCGTAAGGAATTAGCTTTAAATCTGGACGCTTTTGGAAAGCGATTTCAGCTGTTTCTTTTGCGCCTTGGTCATCGGCACAGTAAACCAAAGCTCCATTTTGTGGCAACAGATTTATGTAATCTAAAAATGCGCTTTGAATATCTTTGTAGTCTGCAAAATAATCTTGGTGATCAAGCTCTACACTAGTTAAAATGATTTTTTTAGGTCTAAAATCCATAAAGTGACGTTGATATTCACAAGTTTCTGCCACAAAATATTTATCACCCTTTGTTAAAGTACATGAACCACCGAAAGATGAAATCCCACTTCCTACGAGAACCTGTGCAGGAAGATTCAGTGCATCTATCAATGTACCAGTGATTCCAGTTGTTGTAGTTTTCCCGTGAACGCCACAAACCCCACATGAATAACTAGCTTTTGAAATTGCACCTAGCGCTTCTGTGTACAAAAAGCATGGAATCCCCAGTTCTGTGGCTTTTATCAAATCAGGATTTATATCAAGTTTGTATGCAGCAGAATAAACTACAAGATTTATAGACGAATCAACATTATCCTTTGAAAAAGTTTTTGCTTTAATTCCAATTTTTTCCAAAATTTCATCTGTGTAAAACCTGTCTTCCACATCACTTCCTGTGATAATAGCCTTTCTAGCGTGACAAATTTCCACAAGGGCAG
>JAZQUR010000062.1:0-1212 GCA_045631425.1 Treponemataceae bacterium
TCTTAGGGTGAAACCCTAAGCCGTGGCCGAGAAAGGTCGGGGTTTTAGGGGTAGGAAAACAACGGCCTTCGGACTCTGAGTGGTTTTCCTACCCCTAATAAGTTTCGCAGCTTTTCAAAGCTGAAAATGTGAGGTTTTATATGAAATATAGTGGAACAATTTCTCGTGGTGTTAGAACTCCAATTATCAAGATGGGAGACGATTTAGCTTCTATCGTTGTGGATTCTGTTGGAAAATGTATTGAAGAAGCAAATATCGAACTTCAAGACAAAGACGTTATTGCAATTACAGAAGCTGTTGTTGGTATTTCTCAAGGAAACTACGCAACTGCTGACCAAATTGCAAAAGATGTTTCTAGCAAATTCGGCGATGAAACAGTTGGGTTGATTTTCCCAATCATGAGCCGTAACCGATTTTCTATGCTTTTGAAAGGAATTTCTCGTGGTTGTAAAAAACTTGTTATCCAACTTTCTTATCCTGGAGATGAAGTTGGAAATCACTTGATTTCAGAAGATGCTCTTTTTGATTCTGGCGTAAATCCATATTCTGATGTTTTTACTGCTGAAGAATTCCACAAAATTTTCCCTAATACAATCCACCAATTTACAGGTGTTGATTATATCGAATTTTATAAAGAAACTTGTGAATGTCCTTGCGAAATCATTTTAGCAAACGATCCAAAAGCAATTTTGAAATATGCAGATAACGTAATTGTTGCTTCTATTCACAAGAGAAAGAGAGATAAAAAAATCTTACAACAAGCTGGTGTAAAAAAAGTTTACTGCCTAGACGAATTGCTAACTGAATCTGTTGACGGTTCTGGATACAATGAAAACTTCGGTTTGCTAGGTTCAAATCTTGCAACAGAAAACTCTGTAAAATTGTTCCCAAGAAATTGTCAGCCACTTGTTGATGATGTTCAAGCTCGTATCAAAGCAAAATACGGTAAAAATGTTGAAGTAATGGTTTACGGAGACGGTGCTTTCAAAGATCCACAAGGTCAAATCTGGGAATTGGCAGACCCTGTTGTTTCACCAGCTTTCACAAGTGGATTGGTTGGAACTCCAAACGAATTGAAACTAAAATATCTTTCAGATAACGAATTCAAAGATTTATCTGGTGAAGAATTGCGTGAAGCAATGATTAAGAGAATCAAAGAAAAAGATTCTAACTTGGTTGGTCGTATGGAAACTCAAGGTACAACACCAAGTC
>JAZQUR010000063.1:0-43229 GCA_045631425.1 Treponemataceae bacterium
GCTTTTGATTTATCAAAAACAGAACTTTTTTTCACGTTATAAAGAGAAATTTCAAACTGATATTCAGAATTTACATTTTCTAAAACATTTCTAGAAATTGAGTTTTTAGATAAAATATTTTGTAAGTCAAAATCCAAAAAAATTGAACTTTCATTCTTAAAATTTGATATATCACTGCATCCAAAAATAAAAAAAACTACAAAACATAAGCACAAAAATTTTTTCATTTCTTCTCCCGTAAAATAATATCAGTAACTTTAGAAAAAACGCTTCTACCAAAATTGTGAAAAACGTTTATCAAACTTCATTTTTTTATTATAAAACACACATTCCTTGTCGTCAATTTTACAAAACCAAGTCCACAAATTCGGCGTTACAAGCTTTTGCCAAATCCTCTGGATTGATAATAAGTTGCACACCACGAAGGCCGCCACTTATGCAGATTTTTTCATGCAAAGTCGCCAACTCATCAATAAAAGTTGTGTATTGCTTTTTCATACCAAGTGGCGAACAACCACCTCGAACATATCCAGTTAGAGAAAGCAATTCCTCTGGTTTAATGGGAGCGATTTCCTTGCATCCGGCAGCGTTTCTCGCTTTTTTTAGATTTATCTCGTTTTCGGCGCTTTGGCAAAACACAAATATTTCTTTTTTATCACTTCGCATTACGATGGTTTTGTAAACTGTTTCTGGCGGAATACCAAGTTTTTCTGCAGTTCGATTTGCAGCACCTTTCGCAACCTCGTGATCAGTATTGTCTTCATATTCCCGAACTTCGTAGGAAATCTGTAAATTGTCCAAAATTCGCATTGCATTTGTTTTCTTCATATTGATATTTTAACAAGGTTTTTCGAAAAAATCATGAATATAAAAAGAAAAGTTATCGACAAGGTAGATTTTTTTGTCATTTCAAGATATATTTTCTACGTGAAAAAAGCTTATTTGTATTACATCTTGTTTTTTATTTTTTCTATTACATTAATATTTGGATTTAAAATTTTTGCTAGCGAAGAAACTGAAAATAAAACAATTTCTGTAGAGTTTTCCAAAAATCAAGTTTCTATTTTTTCAGATATTTCCTACTCCATGAAAAAATTTTTTGGATTAAATTCAGAGCCTGATTTACTTTGGATTTTTAAGGAATCATATCCAAATATCACTTTTCGTAGCATCTTTGATTTTGAAAAAAAAGATTGGAAAATTGTTATTTCCCAAAATGAAAAATCTATCACTCTTTACTGGGCAGATGGAAAATTTTTGCCACAAAAAGAACTTTATCGAAAAGATTTATATTCGGCTTTTTTGTATTCTTACCCAAAAGAAGTTCCAGACCCAAAAGATTTTACAGAAGAAGATATTAAACACATAAAAGAATATACAAGCACAGATAATCGAAGTGAAAGTTTAGGCACAGCGCAATTTTTGTACAATTTTATCTATGATGTAGAAACTAGAGGAAAAACGGAAGCTCATATCAAAGGTCATAGCTTTTTGAAAAAGCGAACAAATGCCCACCAGTTTATTCACGGGAAGTTGGATTTAGTACAAGCTGATATTTACGAGGCTGCGAAATCCGACGCCGAAGTTCAAAGTTTTTTGGACAAGCTTGATAGTGCAGATTCTTATGCATGGCGGTCAATCAGTGATTCTGGAAATCGGTCTTTTCATAGTATGGGCTTGGCTATCGATGTTTTGCCAAAAGGCTGGGGACAAAAAAATCTTTACTGGGCTTGGCGTCGAGATATTGACCCGCAAAACTGGATGCTTTTGGATTTAGATCGTCGTTGGATGCCACCAGCAAAAGTTATCGAGATTTTTGAAAAACACGGCTTTATCTGGGGCGGAAAGTGGATTATCTGGGACAATATGCATTTCGAATATCGCCCCGAAGTGATTTTGTATAACAATTTAGGATTTGTAGACTAATCTTTTGCAAGTTCTTCTATAACATCAACCGATAAACCGGTTATAGCAGATATCTTGTCTACAGAATCGCCGTAGGTAAGCATTTTTTTTGCTGTATCTATGGCTTTTTCGTAAGTACCTTGTTCAATTCCCTGTGAAATACCACGTGCAAGGCCATCGTTAAAAGCTTCATCTCTTTGAACTTGTATGTCTGTGTCATAATCATATTCTGCGATTAACATATTAATTACCTCCGTAGATTTTCGTCCAAGATACTCAGAAAGTAACCCAATTTTGATAGCATGCTTTGTTGCCTCTGTTAATGGATTTTCCACATCGTCGGCAATATAAGACCTAACTAGTTCGATATAATTTGCATAATCATGTAATGGCTTACACTGCTGTAAAATAGGATGATTTTCTTCAACATTAATATTAACAACTTTTACCGTAATTTCAAGAGGAATATTGCACTTTTCACTATGTTTTGTTTCATGAAAAAGAAAAGCGTCTGATAGCTTTAACTCTTGTTCTTGTGGATATTTAGCTTTTCCATTGTAAAAAACGTAAAATTCTGGATAAGGAAGTTTTATCAGTTTTTTTTCAAAGCGTTTTTTAGGTTTGACGATTTTTTCATAAACTCGAGCAATGTATTCCAACATTCGAAAAGGCATATTTTCATTTATAGTGGATTGATGTTCGATAAGTAGAACAATTTTATTATCAACAAGCATAGAAACGTCGTTGTAATACTTCATATAAAGCACATTTTCTAGCATAACAGGTTCTACTTCAGTTGATGTTGGGTCCAGATTTGAATTTGTAAGCGCGTTGTAAAGAGAAATAAATCTTTCTTTTGCGTAAATATCTTTTGCAAAAAGGTCTACAAAAACAGAATCCTTGTAATTTCGATTTGACATCCTTTTCTCCTAAAAAAATTATTGTAAGGTAGAAAAGGATATTTTCAAAAATAGGAGGAGATAAAATATCCTTAAAAACCTGTACATATAGTTATATGCACAGAGTTTTCAAAAATTTAATGAAATTGAGAAAATTTGTTAAAAAAAATTGAAAAACTACTTTCTAACCCGAATCAACAAAAAATCTGGTTTATGGAATAAATCCTTGTAGTCAGGATATTTTTCTAGAAGTTCCGCAGTTGGCAAAGGTTCTACCATTTTTTCAACTGTGAAGCCAGTTTCTATCAATGTGTTGATGATAGAAGAAAAAGTTCGGTGATATTTTTTTACGTTATCAACAAACCAAGTAGATTTTCGTTCCCCTTCAACGCCATAATTTGAAAGATTGATGTACAACTTGTTCCCATTTTCGTCTTTTGTCCAGCGATTGCCACCAGAAAAACAAGTGCACAAAGGATTTTCCTGAGAAAAAAGAAATATCCCCTTTTCGTTAAGCATATCGTAAATATTTTTTACAACTCCAGAAAAATCTTCCACATAGTGAAATGCTAGAGAACTTACCACCACATCAAACTTTTCATTCAATTTTGAAATGTCTTCCATGGGCATATTAATGTAAGTTATTTTTGGATTAGCATTTTCGATTTTTGCAATTTCTAGCATTTTTTCTGAAATATCGATTCCAACAACTTTTTTTGCGCCACTTTCAACAAAGCGCTTACAATGTTCACCAAATCCACAACCTAAATCCAAAACAGCTTTGTCTTTTAAATCAGGCATCATAGAAAATAAAGCAGGAATTTCAAACAAATTATTTGCGTTTACTTCATTTTCTCTGATTTTTTTGTAGCCCTCAAAAAAAGTTTCATTATCATAAATATTTTGAAGAGCCATTTATCACCTAAAATTTAACAACTTCTGGTGCGCCACCAAAGGAACTAAAAGTTGCGACAGCATTTTTTAGATACAAAACCTGAGTATTGTCATCGTTTTCGTTATACATTCCGCGGAGATTTTCGTAATCATCAAGCATAGATTTTTTTGCTTCGACTCTGTCGTCGTTTACCAATTCACAAGAAACTCTAAGCCAAAATCCATCTTTGAATGCGCAAATCTCTGCCTTTGGATTTTCTGCAAGTTGCTTTGAAACAGGCTTTATCTTCCCTGTTTGAATATAAAGTTTACCTTCAAAAATATGAGCTGTGCCAAAAGGTCTAACACGTGGCTGATCGCCCTCAACTGTTGCAAGATAATAAACACCTGCATCTTTTAAAAATTTACATACTCGTTCCATTTTTTTCCTCCAAAAGATTTATTAAACTATATACTTTCTATGATAAGGCCAAATTTTGATAAAGTGAATATTTTTCGATTTTTAGCCTAGGATTTTTTCTTTGATTTTCAAACAGGCTTCAATGTGCATAATCCAATGGCGAGAAAATGGCATCTGAAGTAATCCCCGAATATCTTTGCCACACCAATAATCGATGAGCCAAAAAGATTCTTCATCATGACTTACAACATTTAGCTTTTTAAGGGCAGATTTTTTCTCGCTAGATATTTTTGTTTTTAATGATTCGCTCGTTAACTCTAAAATCATTTTATTCGAAGCGGATTTTACTTCTTTTGCGTAAGAAAAAAGTTCTTGAATATTTAATGATTTTGAAAAATCAATCATCTGTTGATTTGAAAGTTCGTTTCCCGTAGTGATAATTTGTGAATTCAACCTATTTTGATAATCCCCTTGAAAAAAAATCTGATTATCATCTTTGATTAAAGAATTGCAAACAATATCTTCAATTCGGAAAAGGTGATAAATTGACCACGCAATAGTGGCATTGTCGTTTCCCTTGCTTTTTGGAAAAGGCAAGGCAGAAAAATCTTCCAAACTCAAATCAGAAAAAAACGATTCGATGATTTTAAACATTTCATTACGAAGGGAAAGCAAGGATTTTATCCCCTCCGAAAAAGTTTCTTGCTTTTTCAGCTGAGTTTGCATTTGTTTGTTCAAGTCTGACCAGGATTTTTTCATCGTAAACTAATATCTTTGTATTGTTTTTCGATTTTTTCTTTGCTGTCGAGGAAAACTTCTACAATTAAAGGATCGAAATCTTTGCCACTACCATTTGAGATTATTTCGTAACATTTTTCCAAAGGTAATGCATCACGATAACAGCGCTTTTCTGAAACTGCGTCAAAAACATCTGCAACAGCCATAATTCTTGCACAAAGTGGAATTTCCTTTTCTGCAAAACCCACTGGATATCCTTTTCCATTCCATTTTTCGTGGTGATATTTTGCAACTTGATAAGACATTTTTGTATAATCTTCGTTTCCAAGATGTCCAAAAGTTTCTTCGATTATTCTGCCACCATCAGAGGCGTGTTTTTTGATGATATCATATTCTTCGTCAGTAAGTTTCCCCGGTTTTTGCAAAATCACATCGGGCACACCGATTTTTCCAATATCATGCATAGGAGCTGCCATGGAAAGATTGTGGATATAATCATTTGTTAAGATTTCTTTGTAATATCCTCGATTTCGTAGTTCTTCTGCCAAAAGTTTTACATAGGCTGTTGTGCGTTTTACGTGGCCGCCAGTACTACCATCTTTACTTTCTACAAGAGTTGCAAATCCCATAACCATTTCATCGTGATATTTTGATAATTCTTCGTAAACAGGATCTTCTTGATTCATATAAACGCATAAAACCAAAAGAGTTACCACAACGCTTGTTAGCAATGCTTCTGGAAAAATACCTTGAATAATTACAACACCACTAATACTGATTAAAAATGTCAAAATATTGATTCGCTTATTTGCATCAATATAACTCCATCTTTTTATTACAGCTAAAAATATGAAAATAACATAAACTACACCAATAGAAAAACAAGTGTATGCAGAAATTCCCATAGAATAATTTGTATGCTGCCCAATTATAAACTCTAAATTTCCAATATTTGCAACTAAAATAATTACATTTATAAGATAAGGCAGTGATAATACAAATCTTTTTGTTTTTGAAATCCTATAATTATATGCAGCTTTTAAAATATAACAGAACATCATATAAATTACGGTAACAAGAGAAAGCAAAAAACACATATGCAAAATTCTGTTTACCCAAGGATTTACTACATCAAGATAATTTACAGTAACTGCCGTAATTCCATCAAAACTGATACAAATTAAGGCCAAATATAATATTTCATCGTAAATGCTTTTACTCAATTTTTTCTTATATTTTTTACATTCCCGAATATAATTAAGCAAAACGTACAAAACAATCAAAAAACATCCAATTTGCAATTTACAGAAATTCATATTTACCTCTTATTTGTATAAGACAGTTTAATATACTTTTTAATAATTTTAAAACACTTCAGTAAAAAACTTCCGTTACTTTGATAATTGCATTTTTATCAAATTTTCCTTTTATTTCAACCCATCAATAAGCATCTTTGCACTAGCCCAGGCCCAATGTAAATTATAGCCCCCAAGCATTCCTGTAACGTCTAGCGCTTCCCCGATAAAGTAAAGCCCCGGACACTTTCTTGCTTCCATAGTTTTTGGGAAAATCTCGTCTACAGAAACGCCGCCACGAGTAACCTCTGCTTTATCATAGCCGTCAAGTTTTTCCACTTCCAATACAAAATGATTAAAAACTCTAGCAACTTCTTCCATCTCAGATTTTTTCATTTGAGCAAGATTGTAATCCTTTTCTTTTAGCAAAACCTTCACCAAAGATTTTGGTAAATATTCTCCTAAAATGTTTACCAAAGATTTTTTGCTAGATTTCTCTTTTTGAATCAAAGCTTCTACATCAACATCTGGAAGAAAATTAAAAGTGATTTCTGTTTTCCCGTTTACAAAAAGGGAAAGATTTAACGCAAGAGGTCCACTAAAACCGCGATGAGTAAACAAAAGTTGGTCAGTAAATTGGCGCTTCCCGATTTCCGCCTTTGCAGTTATGGCGTTTCCGCTTAGAGAGGCAAAATCAAACTGGCAATTTTCCGGATAACGAATCCCCGCCAAAGCTGGAAACATTGGGATTGTCTTAATATCAAAGTTTTTCGCAATTTTTGCAGCAATATTTGTAGCGCCCAGCTGAGGATAAGAAAGTCCACCACTTGCCACCACCACGTTTTTCGCAAAGACAGGCTCTTGGTTTGTTTCAATTTCAAAAATCTCCCCATCCTTAGAAAGATTTTGAACAAGACATTCAGTTTTGAAAGTGTGATTTTCGCCTTGACCGTCTTCCAACAAAGCTTCCAAAATTGATTTTGCCCCACTTAAAGTAAAAAGTTTTCCATTATCCCGTTCTTCATAAGGAATATTGTGAGCTTCGATAATATCCAAAAAATCGTAAGTGCCGAACTTTGCCAAAAATGACTTCATAAAATGAGGATTTGAGCACACAAAATTATCCGGCGCAAGATAGAGGTTTGTAAAATTACACTTTCCGCCACCAGTTGCCAACAGTTTTAGACCAAGTTTTTGGTTTCCTTCTATAAGAATAACTTTTTTATCTTTCAAACCTCGAAGCGCAAAAAGCCCCGCAGCTCCACCACCGATTATGGCAAAATCAAAAATTTCTTTCATGGGCATAGAATAGCCGATTATGATAAATTTGAAAAGAGAGAGTGTAATTAACTTCCATTTTAATTTGGCATTTTCATCATTACGTTATTTGCTAAATTCTTGGTTGATGAAGAAAGTCTAAGCAAACAGAAGAATACGAGGATTATTCTATCGTACGTACTAGACGAATTGAAGCATTGTCTTCTGATTCACATCTAAAAGATACAGCTGTATATTTTGCACGAGAATGCCAACAGCCTCCACGTCTAACATGGACTATTCCACTAGAGGGCCCACTAGGATTTACTAGATACCCATCACTGTTTGTATATAAATCATCATCTGTAGTAGCATCTGCATTAAAGAAATCATAACACCATTCATAATCATTACCACTCATATCAAATAACCCTAATGTGTTTGGTAGTTTTAATCCTACATCGCTTACTGCTATATCATCAGATTCAATTCCTCCATATATAGCATAAAGTTCTAAATCTTCATCACTTTCATTGTTTTCAAAATCAGTTGGTGCTTTTGATGTTTGTAGTCCAGCATAAGCATATTTCCAAGCATTACTTGTTGGGTCTCCACCTCTAGCTGCAAATTCCCATTCAGCTTCTGTTGGTAATCTATAACCTTTTTTAGATAAATCAAAACTTACTGTTGCACTTGTTATGATATTTGTTTCATCTGTTACAATATCAGATATTGTGTAAACACAGTGCTCATCACCCATTGTGAGGCTAGTTAGTTCATTACAGAAATTTACAGCTTCGTACCAATTTATATCAACATTAGGGTAAAACTTTTGGGTCTCATCCGGAATTTCAATGCCCTTAACAGCACTGTAAAGTTCTCGGGTTACTTCATATTGGCTCATTACAAAAGGACTTAATTGTACATTTCTGTCTTGTAAGAACACTCCTTTAAAATTTACATCATCCCCTTCGTAATATGTATTCCAACTACTATCGTCTGTCATTGCGATTTGTGCCACAGTACCAGCTGGAATAATTACAACTTCTCCTGTTTTTGCATAGGTTGTTCCGTTTAGTGTTATTCCTGAAGAATAAACATCTCCTTGAACAAAGTCTGCTGTACGAACTAGACGGAAACCGATAGAAGGACCTGCATTTGCATATGCTTCATCCGTAAATCTAGAATATACATAACAGTCGAGAGAATCATATCCATAACCACCACCTCGTTTATAGGATGTTGTAGCAGTCTCTTTGTCCCAACACCATTCAATTGCATTTCCAGTCATATCATAAATGCCTAATGCATTTGGAGTTTTAGTTTTTACTTCATGAGCAATTATATCTGAGTTTTCTGCATACCAAGCAACATCATCAATATTATCACTTCCTGCATATTGATATTGATATCCGTTTAGTCCGTTTCCTCCACGGGCAGCATATTCCCATTCAGTTTCTGTTGGTAAGCGATATCCATTTGCTTGAAAATCACAAGTCGCATTAAACCAAGTTGTAAAATTACTGTGTGTTTCAGAATCAGGAATATCTCCCCAATCATTAGGATTTGTACTTCCTTTTATTGTGTAGCAAGGAGTTAAGTTTTCTTGAATACTTCGTTTGTTACAATATACAAGTGTATCAAACCAGCTTATATAATAAGCTGGGAAATTATCATCAATTCCAAACATTTCAGCATCTAATTTTGATTCATCTGGCCAACTTCCCATAATGGCTTTATATTCACCTTGTGTTACTTCGTGGTCACTCATATAAAAACTTTGAATAGAAACATTATTTCCATCAACAAAAATTTCACTTGTAGTGTAGCCGTTTCCCTTTATTCCACCTTGAATTGTTGCACCTTTTACATAAACAAAACTTGAACTATTCCACCACTTTGCATGCAGAGTGATATTTTCAGTAATTTCTTTTTCAAAATCGTAAGTGGTATCGTTAAATGTTGTGCCATAATCCTCACTTGTGTACCAACCTTGGAACAAATGTCCTTCTTTTATTGGCTCGGTTGGTTCAGTGGATTTTCCGTTATATTTTACAATTTGAGAACTATTTTCGCTTAATATTCCACCGTTTGCATTGAAAGTTACAGTGTATACATTTCTTGTGTAATAAATTTTTACGGTAGTTGAACCGTTTGACAAAATTGTTTTTTGTTCAAATGGATTTATGCTAAAGCCTTCGTATGATTTTGCAGTGGCTGCTGTTTGTGTTCCGATTGTACCTTTTTTTGTTTCTGTATCAGCTTCAACAAGAGAATATTCATCATCTTCAATATTTTGCTGATAATGTTCTACCTTATAAACAATATCAGTTCCTGCTATCCACATTGCATACAATGTAACATTGTGTGTTACTGGAGTTAGAAAATTGTAAGAAATATCTTCTGTTTCACCATTATCTTTTGATGTATACCAGTATGCAAAATTATATCCTTCTTTTGTAGGTTTTGTTGGTTCAGTGGATTTTCCGTTATATTTTACAATTTGCGAATTAGTTTCGTTTAATATTCCACCGTTTGCGTTAAAAGTTACAGTGTATACATTTCTTGTGTAATAAATTTTTACAGTAGTTGAACTGTCCGACAAAATTGTTTTTTGCTCAAATGGATTTACGCTAAATCCATCGTATGATTTTGCAGTGGCTTCTGTTTCTGTTCCGATTGTTCCAATTTTGTTTTCTGTGTCAGCTTCAACAAGTGAATATTCATCATCTTCAATATTTTGCTGATAGTGTTCCACTTTGTAAGTGCTTTGAGTATTAATATCGATATCAATATCTACATCTGCTTGAGTTTTTGTTAAAACCAAGCGAACTATATTATCTTGGGGTTTTATTTTTATGACTTCACTTTCGCCATCGTAAATTGGAAAGTTTGATTCTGTATTTTCATCAAGGATTTCATGAAGTTTTGCAACAAAAATTACACTATAATTAATGGGAACTTTTAAGCTTACTTTTACAGTTCCGTTTGTATCAACTTTGTTTTGAGATTCTGCAACTAAAGGAAGATTTTCGATTTCGTCACCAGTTTGATAATTTTTTGCATTATAAACAAAAACTTTAAGTGTATATTCATTAGTTGGTTGACCAGAAGAACTTCTTATATTTTTCATCAAGATTGAAAGGTCGAAATCAATATTTACATTTGTAACAATTTGGGAATTAAACAAATCATTACAACTTGTTACACAAAATAAAATTCCCAAAATTAAAAATAATGATAATATCTCAATTTTTTTTGACTTCATCAAAATCTCCTTATATTCCTTTTATTATAAAGAGATTTCATCCTCCCCGTCAAGAAAAAAACTTCTAGTTAATAACTCATAATTTCCAGAATTATATTTGTATGAAAGTCAAGTTTTTAATTCGTTACTTTTCAAGAGTTACAGATGTGACAAAACATTCTTCTTATCAAACTCTATATCCTCATTTCAAAATATGCTAAACTACTTTTATGCTTATAGATTTTCACACACATCTAGATTGGTACGAAAACAAAAATCAGCTTTTCTTTGAGTTAAACAAGTTTTCTGGAATAATTGTAGCATCTTCTGTAGATTTGGACTCATATAAAGCAAATTTACAAATTGAAAGCAAATGCCAAAAATCAGCCTGTAAAATAATTCCAACTTTTGGAGTTCATCCAGAAAATGCTGAAAAATATGCAAACCAACTTTGTCTGCTTGATGATGCCTTAAATCAGTCAAAAATAATTGGTGAAATCGGCATGGATTTTTACTGGAGTAAAAATGTTTCAAAAGTTGCACAAGAAGAGGTTTTTAGATACATATTAAATCATTGTCATAAAAATAATAAATTCTGTGTAATTCACACAAAAGGTGCTGAAAAAGAAATTTCAAAAATCCTTTTGGAATTCCCAAATGCAAAACCAATAATTCATTGGTACAACGGACCTGAAAATATTTATAAAGATTTTTTGGAACGGGGATATTTTCAGACTTTCGGATGTGAAACTAGCCGAAATCCCTTTTTGCAACATTTGCTAAAAATCACTCCGAAAAACTTGATATTGGCAGAAACAGACAATCCAACAGCAGAACCTTGGCTTGGCGGCTCTGATATTAGCATTAACTTTATAGAAAAGATTTATCAGGATTTATCAAATATTTTAGAAATCTCATTTTCTACGCTTGAAGAGCAAATTTATGAAAATGCAAAAGGGATTTTTAACTTGCTATAAATATTTCTAGTTGATAAAATCCAAACTTTTTCATAAAAAAAACTGAATAATAATTCTAAAACTTATTAATTTTTTTTTTCAAAATTATTGTAAAAATCTTCATTTTTCTGTAACATAGAGTCATCTTAACTTTATTCCATAAGGAAATAGCAATGAAAACTATCTACGAAGGTAAAACAAAAAACGTTTACGGTCTTGAAAATGGCAACGTTTTGCTAAAATTCAAAGATGACTGTACAGGAAAAGATGGTGTATTTGATCCAGGTGAAAATTCAGTTGGTTTAACAATCGAAGGTATCGGAAAAGCAAACTTAATTACTTCAATCCACTATTTTGAATTGCTTAAAAAAGCAGGAATCAAAACACACTACATTAGTGCAAACATTGAAGATGCAACTATGGAAGTTCTTCCAGCAACTGTATTCGGTCACGGTTTGGAAGTAATCTGTAGACTTGTTGCAACTGGTAGTTTTATCCGTCGTTATGGTGAATATATTGAAGATGGTACACCATTAGAAGGCGGCTATGTTGAATGTACATTCAAAAATGACGCAAAAGGCGATCCATTAGTTACAAGCGAAGGATTAGCTGCTCTTGGTGTTATGTCTACAGAAATGTTCAACAGCATGAAAGAACAAACACTAAAAATCACAAAAATTGTTGCAGATGACCTAAAAACACTTGGTCTTGATTTGTGGGACATCAAATTCGAATTCGGATACAACAATGGTGAAGTTATTTTGATTGATGAAATCGCTTCTGGAAACATGCGCGTTTACAAAGACGGTAAAATCGTTGATCCAGTAGAATTAACAAAAATTATCAACAATCGCTAGTTTTATATACATTTTTGTTATTTGGCCATCCAGTTTTTGGATGGCCTTTTTTGTATCAGGCATTAGCCCCGATTGTAAGGGCTGGGGATTTTTCCCCAGAACCGAAGGTTTGGAGGCGAAGCCGGAACCCTGAAAAGCGGGTTGGGAATCAGCTGCTCCAAATTATTATTATTCGAATTAGGGAAAAACTTTTTGATACATTTTTATAACTAAAGAGGATTTTATGAAATTGCAAAAACTTTACAGTTACATTCGACAGGCTATAAATGATTTTGAAATGATTGAAGATGGGGACAAAATTGCTATCGGTGTTTCTGGGGGCAAAGATTCTCTTGCTCTTTTATACGGTTTAGCTGGAATTCGAAAAATCGTTCCAGAAAAGATTGAGATTGTTGCAATTACTGTGGATTTAGGCTACGAGGGATTTGATACATCTTCTATTCAGGAGCTTTGCAAATCTTTGGAAATTGAGTTTCATCTTGTAAAAACTCAAATCGCGCAAATTCTACAAGCTAAGGTTCAGAAGGGAACGTATTGTTCTTTGTGTGCCAAAATGCGTAAAGGAGCGCTGACAAATTACGCCAAGGAACTGGGTTGTAACAAAATTGCTTATGCTCATCATAAAGATGATTTTATCGAAACTATGATGCTTTCACTTTTGTACGAAGGCCAGTTTTTTTCCTTTCCACCAAAAATGTATTTCAAAGAAAGTGATATTACACTTATTCGGCCGATGATTTATATTCCAGAAAGTGATGTTATCGGCTTCAAAAATAAATACCAACTTACCGCTGTGAAAAATCCTTGTCCACATGACGGAATAACTCGTCGACAATATGTTAAAAATCTCATCCGCCAAATTCAAAAAGATAATCCAGAAGCCAAGCAAAGAATGTTTAACGCAATTTTGAAAGGCAAGATTTACCAGTGGTAAGAAACTTTGCCATAAACTGAAAAAAATTTATATTTCAACGGTGATTAAACTTTCACTTCAAATAGTCCGTGACGATTACAGTAAGCAAAGATTTTTTGTTGGCCGCGGCGCTTAAAACGACACTGGGGATTTTGCTCTGGATAAAGTTTTACGATTTCAACAGAATCAAAGCGAATCCCAGCAATCCAACTGATGTAATGGCTTTTTTCCATAGGATGATTTAAGCTAACAAATATTTCATCTTCCACTGATTCAAGTTTTATTTCGTGGGAAGCCAAAATATCACTTTCGCCTTCTTCAAACTGATTTTCAACTTCTAGTTTTTCAAGTTGTATACCACAACAACTAATCAAAGCATTTCCAAGGGAAAAAATCACGTTTCCACAAATCGGACATGTATAAAAATTCGATCTTTTCATATTTCCGCTTACATTTTTATTTGTAATTGTATTTCCAGACAAAAGTTCTATAACAGAAACTCCAAGTTCAACACTCAGCGGCTCTAAAAACGAAATATCTGGAAAACCTTTTGAAGTTTCCCACTTTGAAACAGCCTTGCAAGAAACTCCAATTTTTTCAGCAAGTTCAGCTTGAGTGAAACCTTTTTTTTCCCGAAGCATTTTTATAGTTTGACCAGTAATATATGTATCCATCATCATTTCCTTATGAGTTTTCTACAATATATTTTACAAACAAATTGATTTCAACCTACTTATCGTAGACATGGATTTTTCGAAAGTCAAAAATTTTCTACGGTGACAAAAGTCACAGAACAATTTTTTTATTGAGGATATATTTCAAGTATCAAAACAAGAAAAACTTTTACAAGCAGGAGAAAACTATGCTTAAACAACTTGATGAAAAAAACTTTGAAAATGAGGTGATTTCAAACCTAGAAACAACTTTGGTTGATTTTTACGCTGATTGGTGTGGTCCATGTCAAATGCTTTCCCCAATTATCGAAGAAATTGCAAATGATAAAGCAAACTACAACATTGGTAAAGTAAATGTTGATAAAAACCAAAATCTTGCAGCAAAATACAATGTTATGAGCATTCCAACCTTGATTATTTTCAAAGACGGAAAAGAACATTCAAGAATGATTGGAGTTCAATCAAAAGAAAGAATATTAGCTGAAATATAATTTATGTAGACAAAGGGATATTGTGATTTTTGACTAAGTTGCAATATCCCTTAATTTATTTTTATCACAAATAGAAATGCCTTTTCGACTTACTTCAACAATTCCGTCTTCCGAAAAATGTCTTAACATTCGGGTTATAACTTCCCGAGCTGTGCCTAAATGTCGCGCAATTTCTTCGTGAGTCAGCAATATTGTATCGCTTTTTGAATCAGTTATTTCATCAAGCAAAAAAATTGCTAGGCGTTTATCTAAACTCATAAAAACGATTTGCTGCATAATCCACATAACATCAGAAAATCGTTCTACTGCAGATTCCAAAGCAAAATTCTTCACTTCCAAAACACGTTCGCTTAGATTTTTGAAAGCTTGGCCACTTATTACGTAACATTCACTGGGAAGTTCCGCATCAACATAGACATCAAAAGTAATGCTTTGCAAAACACAAGATGCAGACAACATACAAATATCCCCAGGACCAAGTCGATACAGTGTAATTTGTTTTCCCTCATCAGAGAGCATGTAAAGTCGCAATTTTCCAGATTTCACAAGATACAAGCCAGAACACTCTGAATTATTGTGAATCATTTGCTCTTTATCAAAATGCTGAAATGCAGAATTTTCACAAATATACTTTTTATCACTTTCGGTTAAAATCGACCAAAATGGGAAAAACTTTTCGTAAACTTCTTGAAAATCATTATCCATGGAAATATCCCTGTTTTTCGTAAATGATAATAATTTTACCACAAAAAAACTGTACAAGTCTATTTTTTTAAGCTAATATTTTTTTATGAAGGTTTTTATCGTTTATTGTCACCCATCAGAAGATTCTTTTACTCGTCATGTGCGAGATGCTTTTATCAAAGGCATTGAGGATTCTGGCCACGAATATGTTTTGTCCGATTTATACAAAATGAATTTTCAAACTGATATGACAGAATCCGAGTATCTTCGGGATGCTTATTACAACGAACAACCAAAACTCGCAGAGGATGTTTTAGCAGAACAAGAAAAAATCAATTCTAGCGATGCTATGGTTTTTATCTATCCAGTTTTTTGGACTGAAGCTCCCGCAAAACTTGTAGGCTGGTTTGACAGAGTTTGGAGTTTCGGCTTTGCTTACGGCACAAAACGCATGAAACTTTTAGACAAAGCCCTGATTTTAGCCACCACAGGAAACACAAAAAAACACTTAGAAGATTTTGGACTTTTGTACAGCATGAAAAAAGTGATGTTAGGAGACCGACTTTTCGAAAAAGTGAAACAAAGTGATTTTGTAGTTTTCGACGGAATGAGCCGTGAACTAGAATCCAGAAAAGCAAACTGGGAAAAATATTTGGAAGAAGCTTATCGCCAAGGGAAAGAGTTTTTTGATAAAGGCTGATACAATGATGAATAAAAAATTGGCTCTTTTTAACATATTTTTATTTACGAATGTTTCTTTGGGAATAATCATTTTTGTTTTTTGGACATCTAATTTAGAATGGAATAACAAAATTGCAAATATACTTTTTCCCTTTATAGTTTTTATTTTTTCAATTTTTACAATAAAATACTCAAAAAAGCATTTTGAAAAAAAGCAAAAACATAAAATGACTTACTCTAGCATTCTTTCCTTTATTGTTTCTGGATTTTATTTTTTATATTACGCCTTTTGTCTTACTTTTGGATTCCTTTTTTTTCTTTTTAGTATTAGCGAAGAACAAGACAAAGTTCTAATTCAACGAATTTCTTCACCAAACGAAATTCGTTATTGTGAAACTTATTTTTATCCTGTGGGAGCATATTCTGGAGGAACTGGACGAATAAAAACATATTGTATAAATAAGTTTTTTCCACTAGTTCGAAAAGAAGTTTACAGAGAATCAAAATCCTATTTTCCTTATGGAGATGTCACTCTTCCATATAATTTTGTTAATTGGGAAGATGATAAAACAATACTAATAAATGAATATAAGGAAATCACTAAAATTAATATTTCACAAATTGACTTTTACATTACAAACTTTTTTAGATATATTCTCAAAAAAAAATCTAATATCTAATTTACAATATTAAAATAGGAGTTTCTCGTCCTCCTTGACTCACCTTTATTTAGCTTCTTCAAAAATTGTAGAACCTAAATAAAAAAAATGATATAATTTTTTTATGCAAATAAACACTTTTGACTTTTCAAAAATCGCTGCCCTTTTTGATTTGGATGGCGTAATTTTAGACACAGAGAGCCAATACACAATTTTTTGGGAGCAAGTTGGCTTAGATTATCTTGGGAAAGCCGGTTTTGGAACTTTGATAAAAGGACAAACTCTCACTAACATTTTTGAAAATCACTTTCCAGATAAAAGCCAACACGGCGAAATCACTTCTCGCCTAAATGATTTTGAAATCAACATGAATTTGCCATTTATCAAGGGTGCAAAAGATTTTATCATCCAACTAAAAAACAAAGGCGTAAAACTTGCTGTTGTTACAAGTTCCAACGAAAAGAAAATGGCAAACGTTTACAAAAAAATCCCAGACTTCACTTCTCTATTTGATAAAATCCTTACAGCAGAAATGTTTGCAAAAGGAAAACCAGCCCCAGATTGTTATCTTTTGGGAGCAGAAGTTTTCCAAGCTGATATAAAAAACTGTGTGGTTTTTGAAGATTCTTTCCATGGATTAGAAGCAGGACGCTCTGCTGGAATGAAAGTTGTGGGACTTGCAACCACAAATCCAAAAGAAAAAATCGCCCATTTATCTGACATTGTAATAGAAGATTTTTCACAATTTGATATTAACATGATGGTGGATTTAATACAAAACTAATCAATATTTTACTTTTAATTTTTAATAAATAATTACTTTTTCGAGATAAGATAACTTCTCAAAATCAATAAGAGGTATTTATGAAAACAAATAAAAAACTTTTATCTACACTAATTATTTTACTGATTTCATCTTTTTTTGCTGCACATTCCCAAGTACTAAATGATGCACAACTACTAAAACCGGGAAACTGGATTTATGAAGCAATGCAAGATTTGAGTACAGAAAGTCGAAAAGCAATTTTTTTGGACACACAACCAATTTCTGTTGGAGAATTAAAGTTTTATCTTTCAAAAATCAATTATGAATCCCTTTCTGAAAGCGGGAAAGCTTTATATTCCAAAGTTGAAAATTATTTGTATACATCAAACTCTATACTATATCCAAACGACACAGGAACAAAATTATACGTAAATGTAAAATTGACTCCAGAATATTACCTTCGCACAAACAAAGAAATTCCATCCACAGCAGGAAAATATTTTGAAAGTTATCCTTTAGAAATCCCTATGATGTTTGGATTTTCTGAAAATGTTGCATTTCAATTAGACTATTTTTACGGAAAAAACCGAGATGGATATTTAAGTTTAGATACATTCACAAATATTCCATTATCTGAAGGAAATGATTTTGAATATCCTCGCTGGGCTTACGGCAATGTTGGAAATAATTTTTCTAATTGGGGATTTTCAGCCTCCTTTGGAAAAGAAGGATTTACCATCGGGAACTCAAAACTTGGCTCTGTAATCTATAATTCAACATTTGAAACTGATTTTTATTCTGTTTTATCAGCATATTCTGAAAATGTAAAATACAATTTGATTGTATCACAGGTGGATTCAACTAGATTTTTATATTTACATAATTTTAATATGAATCTTTTGCCAAATTTAAAATTTTCAATTACAGAAGGTGGCTTAAAAGATGGTGATTTTGAATTAAGATTTTTAAATCCTACGATGATTGTACATTCTTTCTATGCGCGAGAGGATTATTCTGATAATCAATTTTCAAAATATAGTTCATACATGGGAGTTACCCTTGAATATCAACCTATAAAAAATCTTCGCTTATATGCAATCTATGCCCAAAACGAATTACAAGCTGGTGGAGAATTAGATTCTGATTCTGGAAAATCATATCCAGACAGCGTTGGTCTTCAAACAGGTATCGATTATATTATTCCTTATAAAAATGAAAACTATTTTAAAATCAATGTTGAATCTGTTTACAATACACCTTTCTTGTACATAAAACAAAGTCCAAATATGAGTTTTATAAAATATGAGAAAGTTTATTCTGAAGAAAGACAATATGTAAACTACCTTGGCAGTCCATTTGGATCAGATGCTTTTGCTCTAAATTTTAGTCTAGATTACAAAAATCCACAAAAATGGACAGTTGGATTTTCAAACCTATTTACAGCAAAAGGCGAAATCAACGAAAATACAATATTCAATAATTACAAAAATGGTATTCCATTTTATTATCCAAGTATAATATATAAATATTCCGAAGATGAAGAAGAAAAAGCGGCAGCAATCGCTCTTGCCCGTTCA
The DNA here is from genome assembly GCA_045631425.1 of Treponemataceae bacterium. Lineage (GTDB taxonomy): Bacteria > Spirochaetota > Spirochaetia > Treponematales > Treponemataceae > Treponema_I. The sequence goes on from JAZQUR010000063.1 coordinate 18,894, forward strand.
AAAAAACTTACTGGTACAGTTCAATACAGAAATGATACTTCACTTTCTTTCGAATATTTTTTCAGCGACAAATTGAAAGTTGCCACAGAAGGAACATATAGTTTTATTATCAACAACAAAAACGTCCAAGGTGATTTTAAGCAAGGCTTTGAGCTAAAATTGGCAGTTTCCTACAACTTGTTTTAACAATATCTAATAGTTTTTTTACACAAAAACTTGTATACTAAAACCATGAATCAAGAAAGCAATTTTTTTAAATCTTTAGATAGTGCAGTAAAAACTTTATACGGCGAAAATGTAAATGTAGAACGTGGCTTCAAAGTTCACGGTGGTGATATTAACAAATCCTACGGAATGCAACTTTCAAACGGCGAAGTTCTATTTATGAAAGCCAACGAAAAGCAAAACGTAGACTTTTTCGTAAAAGAAGCCCACAACCTAAAAGCCATTAGCAAAACAAAGTCTATCCTAACACCAAAAGTACTCGGATTTGGTACAGAAAATGGCGAAGAAGTTGGATACTCCTTTTTGCTACTAAATTTTATAGAACTAGGCGATCCTGATTCAAAGTTTTGGGAAGATTTTGCAGAAAAACTTGCAAAAATGCATAAAGCCGAAACATCATATTTTATTTCAGAAAAAGATTTTGCCAATGGTTTGATTTTCGGATTTTATGAAGATAATTACATTGGCAAAACAAAGCAAATAAACACGCCAAAATCAACTTGGATTGAGTTTTTTAGAGATTGTCGATTAGAGCCACAAATCAAAATGGCTGAAAATCACTTTTCAGCAGAGGAACTAAAAAAAGCACAAAAGCTTTTAGACAAACTAAGTGATTTCTTGGTTGAACCAGAAGCTCCAAGCCTTTTACACGGGGATTTGTGGGCAGGAAACGTAATGTGCGACAAATCCCCAGAAGCAGTTCTCGTAGATCCAGCTTGTTACGTAGGACATCCAGAGGCCGACATTGCCATGACAGAACTTTTCGGGGGCTTCAGTGGCAAATTCTACGACGCATACAAAACCACAGGACTTTTACAACCAGACTATAAAGATCGCCGAGATTTGTACAACTTGTACCACATACTAAATCACTTAAACATGTTTGGAGCAAGTTATCACAAGGCGGCAGTATCAATCATTGAAAAATACGTAGATTAGAACTTAAAATCTTCGATTCGTAAGTTTTTCAGTAATTGTTAGCAAAAGAAGGCATGAAATATGAAAAAAGTCCTGTAATTGATTTTTCATATTTCTACAAAAACTAATTATTCTTCTCTAAAAAGGAAATTGTTTCTGCAGGAGGCAATGGTTTTGAAAAATAGAAACCTTGCAAATATTCTACACCAATTTCTTCTAAAAGTTTTTTATGCTCATCAGATTCCACACCTTCTGCCAAAACAGACATTTCCAAATCTTTTATCATGGCAACAGTATGTTTCAAAGAGATAAAAGCTTTTGGATTCGAATCACAAGCCCAAACCAAAGATTTATCAATTTTAACAATAGAATATGGATACTGCATAATATTTGACTGATTGCTATAACCAGTTCCAAAATCATCCAATGAAAAATTAATTCCCTGCTGATTAAAGTTCTTCATAATTTTTTTCAAAGTTTCACTTGTATTTATGGCAGTTGTTTCTGTAATTTCAAAATCTATAAAATCATGAGGAATTTTATTTTTATCAATTATATCCATCAGACGAACATTAATATTTTCCTGCATACACTGAACAACAGATAAATTCACACTTATGCACTTTATTCCAAATCCCTCAGGATGATATTCATTTATAAATTGGCAAACTTTTTTCAAAACGATTTCACCAATCACAAGAATATCACCATTTTTCTCTGCAATGGATATAAACTGATCAGGAGGAACAAATCCAATTTTATCATCAAACAAACGAACCAAAGCTTCCATTTTTACAAAACGTTTTTCTTTCAATGAATATATTGGCTGATAATAAACCTGAAAAGAATCATTTTTTATGGCATTTGAAATGGCTTCAGTTATAGCTAACTCTCGATGACGTTCTTCCAAAATATCAGTTGTAACAAAGGCTACAGTTGTTTTTTTATCACGAGCAACGCCTTTCAAGGAATATTCGATTATGTCAAAAACATCTTCAACATTTTGAATATCATTTGAACTTTTTAAACAAGTGATATGAGCCCACATATTCGCATTAACATTTATACTGCTGATATGAAAAGAGCTCTCAAAACGATTCGCAATTCTTTTGCAATAACCATCTAAATCTGGATGATTTTGAAAAACCAGTGCAAACAAACGATTTGAAATTCTGAATACAGAACAATTTTTTTCAAATGAAAGCAAATATGATGTAATTTGCTTTATCAAAATATTTCCGTTTGATTCACCAAATTTTTTATTTATATATTTCAAACCTTCTATTTGAAGGCACAAAATAGAGAATTTTTCTTTTTTGAAAATCTTTCCTGTGATTGTTTTTTTAAATAGATTTCGATTGTAAACTCCCGTTTGGACATCCATAAATTCAAAAGGATTTTGCATTGTCAAATAAATAAAAAACATTGTAAATGCAATTCCAATTTCCTGTAGCAAATATCGTGGAAAAATAATTTGTAACAAACTTAGGGTAATACATGTCGCAGAATACAAAAATACACAAAAACGCTGTGCAAATCCTAGAACTTTTGTATTAAAAATTACAATTATACAACTTAAAATGATGTAATAAATTGCAATTAAAAAAGGGATAGATATTCCTACGCCTCGTACATAGTTTCCTAAATCATCATAATAAAAATATATGTTAGTAAGAGGATTTATTATTACTAAAACAAAATTAATAATGTATGGAACATAAATAAATGAGAACCATTTTTTACTCATTTTTCCAGTTTCATAAACCAAGGAATATGCAAACAATGAATACAAACATGGTACAAAATTTTGTGTTATAAAATGTAACATGTTAACAAGATAATTTAGCGTTGGATAATCTGTTGAAAAATAACTTCCAGTAATAGAAGAGGCTATATCAGTAACAACTGACAAAAGAGAAACAATAAGTAATTTTTTATAAACTCTATTTGTAAAAGTTTTTAAGTTATTAAAGATCGAAAAAACAATTAAAATAGCAGATATTATAGCAAAAGCCACAATATCATAGTGTATAATCCATTGCATAAAAGCCTCGTGTATTTACGCAAAATTATAACACAGAGAATTTTATTTATCTGTAAATATATACAATCTATTAACATAATTTTACGAAAAAAAGGCTCTAGTTAGTCACCTAACTAGAGCCTTTCCAAAGATTTATCTAAAATCCATGTTATTTAATCATTGCGTGGTAATCTTGAAGTGATTTTACACCACCTTCTCCACCGTTACCGTTTTTAACACTAGCAATACCTTGAACAGCAGCCTTTGCTCCAGCCAAAGTTGTAATGTATGCAACTTTGTATTTTAGACAAGCCTTACGGATTGTTTTTCTATCTTCTGCATAGTTGCGTTTTGCCTTTGGTGTGTTGATAACAAGACAAACTTCCTTGTTCATAATTGAGTCAAGAACGTCTGGACGGCCAGCACCAATTTTGTTTACAACATCACATTTGATTCCGTTTGCATTGTAGAAATCAGCAGTTCCGTCTGTAGCAAGAAGTGTAAATCCAAGTTTTTGTAGAGTTTTACCAATAAACAATACTGTGTCTTTTTCGTTTTCTTTATCGCTTAAAGAAATCAACACTTTTTTGTTTTCCCATGCAGTTGGTGCGTGAGGTAAGTCAGCCCCAGCAGCTTCCTGTGATTTATAGAAACTTAATGCAAAGTCTTCAGCCATACCAAGAACTTCACCAGTAGAACGCATTTCAGGGCCAAGAATTGGGTCAACACCTGGGAAACGTGCCCATGGTAAAACAGCTTCTTTTGAACCGTAGTAAGGAATTACCTTGTCTTTAAGATTTAGATTTTCCAAAGATTCACCAAGCATCAATCTTGTAGCAAGACGAGCCATTTGAGTGTTACAAACTTTAGAAACAAGTGGAACAGTTCTAGATGCACGTGGGTTTGCTTCGATTACGTAAACTTTTCCGTCTTCGATTGCGTATTGCATATTCATCAAACCACAAACTTTTAGATTTTCTGCAATTTTTCTTGTGTATTCTTTGATTGTATCAAGATTTTCTTGACTGATACTAACTGGAGGAATTACACAAGCAGAGTCACCAGAGTGAACACCAGCTAACTCAACGTGTTCCATTACAGATGGGATGTAAACTTCTTTTCCATCAGATAGAGCATCAGATTCACATTCCAAAGCGTTTTTCAAGAAACGGTCAATCAAAAGAGGTCTGTCTGGAGTAACACCAACAGCTTTTGCAACGTATTCTTTTAGAGTTGGTTCGTCATAGATAACTTCCATACCACGACCACCCAAAACGAAAGAAGGACGAATCATAATTGGGTAACCGATTTTGTCAGCACAAGCTTTTGCTTCTTCAAAATCGATAGCCATTCCGCTTTCTGGCATTGGGATTTCAAGTTTTTCCATCATGTGGCGGAAAATATCACGGTCTTCAGCAGCATCAATGCTGTCAATAGAAGTTCCAAGAACATTTACACCGTTTTCTTGAAGTTCACGAGCAATATTTAATGGAGTTTGTCCACCGAACTGAACAATTACACCCATTGGTTTTTCTTTTTCGTAGATTTGAAGAACATCTTCTGTTGTAACAGGTTCAAAGTAAAGTTTGTCAGATGTGTCGTAGTCTGTAGAAACTGTTTCTGGGTTACAGTTTACGATGATTGTTTCGTATCCCATTTCTTTAAGTTGCATTGCAGCATGACAACAACAATAGTCAAATTCAATACCTTGACCAATTCTGTTAGGACCACCACCTAAAACCATAATTTTCTTAGGATTTGTAGTTGCAACAGATTTATCTTCGCAGTTGTATGTTGAATAGTAATAATTTGCGTTTTCTACGCCACTAACTGGAACAGCAAGCCATCCTTCTTTAATTCCAAGTTCTGTACGACGTTTACGAATATCTTTTTCTGCAACTTTAAGAATTTTCGAAAGATATTTATCACTAAATCCGTCTTTTTTAGCTTTAATCAAAAGCTCATCACTTGGGATTTGTCCCATAGTTTTTAGCATTTCTTCTTCAAGTTCAACAAGTTCTTTCATTTCTTGTAAGAAGTGAATTTTAACGTGAGTGATTTCGTTTAGTTTTTCTAGAGAAACACCCTTACGGATAGCTTCATAAAGTTGGAAATAGCGTTCAGAACTAGCAGTTCTTAACATTTCACAAAGTTCTTCAGCAGATTTTTTGTTGAAATCCTTTGCAAAACCAAGACCTGCGCGGCCATTTTCTAGCCCACGAATAGCTTTTTGGAAAGTTTCTTTGAAAGTTTTACCAATGGCCATAACTTCACCAACAGCTTTCATAGAAGTTCCAAGACTATCTTCAACACCGCGGAATTTTTCAAAAGCCCAACGAGCAAATTTTAGTACAACGTAATCTCCGTCTGGAGCTCCACCTGGAGTATATTTATCCAAAGTTCCGTCACGCCAGTAAGGAATTTCGTCCAAAGTTAAGCCACTTGCCAATTTTGCAGAAATCAAAGCAATAGGGAAACCTGTAGCTTTTGAAGCAAGAGCAGAAGAACGGCTTGTACGAGGGTTAATTTCGATAATAACGATTCTGTCAGTTTTTCTGTTATAAGCGAATTGTACGTTTGTACCACCAATAACACCAATACTTTCTACAATTTTGAAAGCTTGTTCACGAAGTCTATTTTGCAAAGATTCTTCGATTGTCAAGAAAGGAGCTGCACAGAAAGAGTCTCCAGTGTGAACACCAACAGCATCAATATTTTCGATGAAACAAATTGCAACCATTTGATTTTTAGAATCACGAACAACTTCAACTTCAAGTTCTTCCCATCCTAAAATAGATTCTTCAATCAAACATTGACGAGTCATAGATAAATCAAGACCGTTTGTTACAATAGTGCGTAATTCTTCCACGTTGTAACAGAAACCGCCACCTTGTCCACCCATTGTAAAAGCAGGACGAACAACAAGAGGGAAACCAATTTGCTCAGCAATTTTTTCAGCTTCTTCTACAGTATGACAAATACCAGAACGAGGAGTATCAATTCCAAGTTTTTGCATAGTTGCTTTGAAAATCTCGCGGTCTTCACCCTTTTCAATAGCTTCAAGGTCAACACCAATAACTTTTACGCCATACTTATCCAAAATACCAGCCTTGTTCAATTCACAAGCCATATTTAGACCAGTTTGACCACCCAAGTTTGGAAGAAGAGCATCAGGACGTTCTTTTTCGATAATTTGAGCAATTCTTTCAACGTTCAAAGGTTCAATATAAGTTGCATCTGCCATAACTGGGTCAGTCATAATAGTTGCAGGATTTGAGTTTACAAGAACGATTTTGTATCCTTGTTCGCGCAAAGCCTTACAAGCCTGAGTTCCAGAATAGTCAAATTCACAAGCTTGACCAATTACAATTGGACCAGAACCAATAATCATTACAGTTTTGATGTCATTTCTCTTTGGCATTTATTACTCCATCTATTGAACTAAAAAAAAACTGACTATAAAAGCCAGTTCCAAAATTCAATTAATAAAATTATTTAAAAAGTAATTATATGAAGTTGAAATTTTATTTTCAGAAGAAAATAAAGAGTCGAATTTAACTTGAACAATATTGATTTCAGCTATCATACTGAAAACAAACTATATCAAATTTTTTGATTTTATACTAGATGTTTAATGAAAAATATTGATTTTTTGGACGCACCTTTTCCCTCCCGTGGTCCAGCTTTCCATGCCCCGCCAGAGGCTCGGTCCTTCGGACTTTTTGGCAAGCCAAAAATCATTCCAATCTGGCGTAAGCTTTTTTTTACTTTTTAGACAAAAGAACTTATAGCATCTTCTATTGATTTTTTTGAAATTCCAGAAGCTATAGCTCTTTTCTTATAGATTTCACCTTGTTCCGTATTTCCAATAACATAATAAATTATTGCCAATAATTCTAAAGAGGCAGAAAATTTATTATTAATTTTTATTGCTTCTTCTAAATTTTCAATAGATTTTTCATAATCGCCAACTCTAAATAAAACAGAAGCAAAATTATGATATGCATATTCATTTTTTGGGTCAAATTGTATTGCAAGATTACAAACTTTTATTGATTTTTCGTATTCCCGTTTTTTATTATATAAAATTGACAAATTAGAAAAAGTCGAGCTATCAGCTAATTTCACTTGAATCAAATATTCATAACGTTCTATTGCTTTATCAATTTGTTCAACTTCAGTATAATTTATACCTAAATAAAAGTTTACAACAAATATGTCATCACTTGTTTTACATAAAGGTTCCAATTCTATAAGTTGATTTATAGCTTTTTCATACTTGTTTACATTATAATTTGCCAATGATTGTAACATTTTTTTTCGTAATTTCTTGTTATCTGAAAATGCAGATTTTATAGTATCAGCATAAAACTTTTCATAAAATTTAAGTGATCTTCGAGTGGAAGATGGTTTGTTTAATTTCGTTATACCGTAAAAAAAAGACACAGCCAAAGTAATTAATGTTCTATTTTCAAAAATTGGTTCTGAACCATCTAAAAACCAAATATTATAAACTATCCCACCAATAACAAGGAAGATTACCAATAAATAAACTACTAACAATATTTTTTTAGCCATATAAACTCCTAAAAACCAGTGTATTAAATACACAAAAAAAAGCTACCAAGTTTTCACTTGATAGCCTTTTCTATATCATCCTAAAAAACTATTTTACAAATGCTTTCTTTAAGAAATCAATGTCTAGTTCTGGATACAATACAAACTTGCTTAGTAAAGCGTCTACACGTTTTTTAGCAGCTTCTTTTGTTGCATCGTCTAGATCGATTTTACCTTTTGCTGGTTTTCCTTCTTTTGTTAGACCAGGTTTTGTATTTTTTAGAACAAAGTCGATGATAGAAGCGATTTCTTTCATTTCATCTTTGCCCATACCTAAAGTTGTAACAGCTGGAGTACCAACACGAATACCACTTGTCCACCATGGACCTTGAGGGTCAAATGGAAGTGTATTTCTGTTTAGTGTAACACCACATTCAAACATAGCGTTTTCAGCTTGGCGACCTGTTAAACCATAAGTTGTAACATCAATTAGCATTAAGTGGTTATCTGTTCCACCTGTTTGAAGTTTCATACCAAGGTTGATACATTCTTTTGCTAGTTCACGAGCATTTTCTTGAACTTTGTGAGCCCAGTCTTGATATGCTTGTGTACGAGCTTCTTTGAAAGCAACAGCTTTTGCAGCCATTACGTGTGGAAGTGGTCCACCAAGAACTAATGGACAACCTTTATTTACGCTTTCTGCAAATTCTTCTTTACAAAGAACCATAGCACCACGTGGACCACGTAGAGTTTTGTGAGTTGTTGTTGTTACAACATCAGCCCATTCACATGGATTTTCTTCGCCAACAAAAACTTTACCAGCTACAAGACCTGCAAAGTGAGCCATATCAACCATTAATACTGCTCCACATTTGTCAGCAATTTCGCGGAAACGTTTGAAGTTAATAGCACGTGGATATGCAGAATATCCTGCTAAAAGGATAAGAGGTTTAACTTCCATTGCTTGTTTTTCAATAGCATCATAGTCTAGCAAACCAGTTTCTTTATCAACTGTGTAAGAATATGCATCAAACATACGAGCTGATACGTTTTGTCTATATCCGTGTGTTAAGTGTCCACCAGAATAGTAATCCAAACCTAGAAGACGTTGGTTACCAAGTTTAGCTCTTAGGTTAGCCCATTGTTCGTCTGTTAAGTGAGAAAGATTTGTTTCTCCGATTTCTTCTAGAGCTGGCATTTCAATTTTTTTGTTTAGAATTGCCCAGTAAGCAACTACGTTAGCATCTGCACCAGCGTGTGGTTGAACATAAGCGTGATCAACACCGAAAAGAGCTTTAGCTTCTTCTGCTGCAGTTGATTCAACTGAGTCAACATTTTCACAACCACCATAATAGCGGTGATCAGGATAACCTTCTGCGTATTTGTCTGTTAAAAGATTTCCCATTGCTGCTTGAGTATTGATAGAACAATAGTTTTCAGAAGCAATAAGTTTTAAGTGTTTTCTTTGAGTGTCAAATTCTTTGATTACATCAGATGCGATATCTGGTGCAACTTCTGCAACTTTTGTTAGGTTTGCAACATAAGCTACCATACTTGTGTTTACTTTTTCCACAGGTGTACTTGATAGATACTCTTGTAACGGATTCATAAAATCTCCTAAAAAATAATTATGTAGCTGTCCAGGCGCGCGGCAGCCAATTGCTTACTTCACAATGGTTATTTCCATTAAAAACGCCAGAAGATAATAACATAATATCACTTTTAACTAAAAAGTTTCAATACGGTAAAAAAATTATAGTCCATAATATTTTGGAGCAACCATTTTCCCAGTGTTTCCTGCTATTCGGGGTTACGGCTTTCGCCTCCAAACCTTCGGTTCGGCTTCGCCGCCCCTACTATCAGGGCTAGGCTTATAGACTATTTTCCCTGATAACGCTTCAAGAAGTTTGTCTTGTATTCTTCAAATCTATCTTCGTTAATAGCTTGACGAACTTCTTTTATCATATTGTGTAAGAAATACAAGTTGTGATAAGAAGCCAACATTGATGACAAGATTTCATCATTTTTGAAAAGATGGCGAAGATATGCCCGAGAATATTCTTTACAAACTTTACAATTACATTCTGGATCAACTGGGCCAAAATCGTGAGTGTACATTTCTTTTTTGATAGAAAGTGGTCCATCATGAGTAAAATATTGACCGTTTCGTGCATTACGAGTTGGAAGAACGCAGTCAAACATATCAATTCCGTTAGAAACTGCTTCCAAAATAAAGTCTGGAGTTCCAATTCCCATAACGTATTTTGGTTTATCTTGTGGCAAGAAATCCACAGTGTAATTTAAGATATCTTGATATACGTCAAAAGTTTCCCCAACAGAAAGCCCACCAATTGCGATTCCCGGCAAATCAAGATTTGCTACAAAATCAGCACTTTCTTTGCGAAGTTCTTTGTAAAAATTTCCTTGAACAATTGGAAAAAGCATACCTCGGTAACCTTCTTCCCGACGTAAAAGCCACTGTGCTTTTGCACGATTTGCCCAATCACTTGTGATTTTTAGAGCTTCTTTTGCTTCTTTTACATCTGTTCCAAAACCAGTACAAACATCAAGTTGCATCTGAATATCAGAATTGAATTTAGTTTGAACATCAACTACGCTTTCTGGTGTAAAAAAATGTCTTGAACCGTCAATATGGCTCATAAACTTTACGCCTTCTGGATTGATTTTTCGTAATTTTGATAATGAGAAAACTTGAAATCCACCAGAGTCTGTTAAAAAGTTCTTTTTCCAGCCTGAAAATCCATGCAAACCACCAGCTTCTTTTAGTAAATCGGCCCCTGGTCGTAAATACAAGTGATATGTGTTTGCCAAAATGATTTCAAAGCCAATTTCATCAAGCCAATCTTTTGTCATAGCTTTTACTGTGGCACTTGTTCCAACTGGCATAAAAACTGGAGTTTCCACAGGACCATGAGGCAATTGTAAACATCCAGTTCGTGCCTTACTGTTTTTGTCAGAGTGATAAATCTTAAAAATTGGTTCCATATTAATCTAAAAACTCCTATAAATTTTATGTTTTTGCAAACTTCATTAATACAACGCTAATTATGGTGAAAAGAACTACCGGCGTCCAGCCACCTGAAACAGGTGGAATATAGCCAAATTTTGCTAAATACATTGTAATCATTTGGAAAACGTAAAAAGCAACCGCAGCGCCTACACATAATATCAAACTTACAAGCAAAACATTTTTACGTGATTTACAAGAAAGTCCAATAGATAAAAATACTACCAAAAAAATTACAGAAGGGAAAGAGAATTTTTTATAATAAACAGATAAGGCTTCAGCCGATGGTAAACCTGTTCTTTGCAAAAGCGCAATATATTCACGAGCGGTTTTTGTATCAACTTCTTCAACATTGATTTCAAAATTCTTAAAAGTATCAGGTGATTCAGTTAATAAATCCAAAATCGGTGATAAATCAGTTGAAACTTTCAAATTTTCATTTTCAAGAGTATACAAATATCCACTTTTTGGAACCCATCTATCCTCTGCCCATTTTGCAGAACTTGTATACAAAATCTTGTCTAATCCCTTTTCATCATTTCTAAAAACGACATGCAAGTTTCTTAGTTCTTTTGTAATATCGTTGTAAAAATCAGCTTTATAAATTGTTTGTCCCTGATTTGAAATGATAACTACATCTGAGTTATTCTCGTTTTTTTGAATATTCAACAAACGATTTTGAAGTTCAACTTTTTGCTGCAACATTGGAACAACAACAAGATTTTCAAATTGGAAAAATCCAAAGCTTAAAATCAAAGAAAAAAGGATAAGAGGAAAAGTCAACTTTAAAAGTGATATGCCAGAGGTAAAAATAACAGTAAGTTCGTTATTTGCGTAAAGCATGCTTAATGTAAAAGAAACTCCAAACAAAACAGCTAAAGGGGCTGAAAACCACAAGGCCTTTGGAAAATAAAGCCACATAACTTTTAATATCAAATTAAAAGGCGCCCCGTTTTCTAGATAATTGTTAAGATTGATAAATAAATCTATCAAAATCAACAACAAAGAGAAAATCGCCAATGCACCAAAAAATGCCAATAAAAATTTCTTAAAAATATACTTAAATAATGTCATTTTCTTTGCAATTTTAGATATAAAAGAAGTCCACCAAATCCAACGAAGGCGTTTGGGAACCACATTACAAAAAGGGCAAAACGACCTTGCATTTGGCCCCAAGTCTGACCAAAAATCATCATTGCCCAATATAAAACACAAACTAGGATACCGATAATCAGCCCAACAGTTTGTCCATTTTTTTTACCAAAAAGTAGCGCTACAGGCATTGCAAGAAATGCAAAAAAGAGAGAACCAAAAGGTAAAGAAAACTTTTTATGCAATTCCATCTCATAATAATTCATCATAATTTGACTTATAAAAGATGAACTTTGCATATTTTTATATTCATGATACAAATCTGTAAATGTCATTTCACGCGGATTTAAATATCCCGAAGATGTATCCACAGAATTCTCAAAAATATTCATGATAGCTGAGTCAGAAATCATATAATCGTAATTTTCATAAACATTTTTATCAAAAAAAACAACCGTGGGCTTTTCCATTTCCAACTGCATGATAACAGCAGGATCTTCTGCCGCAATAATTTTTGTCTTTCCCGATATAACAAGTCTATCCTCTCCAGATTCGTCATAATCAAAAAGAACCAAATCTGAAACAACCACATCATCAACTTCCCCAATAACCAAAGTTGAGTTTTTTGTTCGCTTCACAGAGTTTGATTCAAGTTGTACCGCAGGATTTGTAACAACTATTTGCCGTGTTAGCTCGTTATATTTGATATTTCCCAATGGAAGAAAATAATCGTTCATAACAAAAGATACAAAGGATATAAAAAATGCTAAAACAACTATAGGAAAGAAAATCTGAATATATTTGTGACCGGTTGAGCGTAAAATCAAGATTTCATTATCAGAAACAAATCGTCCAAGACACATTAAAAAACCGACTAAAGTTGCAAATGGAGCAGCTGTAGCAACAATGCTTGGTAAAGAATACCAAATCAAACGTAAAACATCTTTTAGAGGAACTCTCTGTTTTAACAATTCCTCGATTGTTAGCAAAATCTGATTTACAAAGAAAACTGCAAAGAAAAACAAAAATGCGATAGAAAAATACACTAACAATTCACGAGAAAGATATCTATAAATTACATGAGAACTTGGTAATGTTTTATTTTTCTTCCACCACATTTTCATATTTTCCCAATTTTAATTAGTTTTTTCCAGTTGACCCAAAGCCACCTTCACCACGACTTGTGGAAGAAAGTTCAGTTACAACAGAAAAAAGTCCTTGGGTTACAGGGGCTATTACAGCTTGTGCAATTCTATCTCCATTGTTTACAACAAAATCTTCACTACCAAGATTTATCAAAATGATTTTTACTTCACCACGATAATCAGAATCAATAGTTCCAGGTGCGTTTACAAGGGTTACGCCATTTTTTGCAGCCAAACCAGAACGAGGACGAATTTGCATTTCATATCCAAGGGGGATTTCAAATTTTAAGCCAGTTGGAATCATAGCTCTTTCCAAAGGTTTGATAGTAACAGTTTCTGATAAAAAAGCTCGAATATCAGCCCCTGCACTTCCTACAGTTTCGTAAGTTGGTAAAACAGCGCCAACTTCTGCAACACATTTGATTTCAATTTGATTTACAGCCTTATTTTCTAAACACATTTTCAATTTCCTGTTTAATTGATTTATTGATTTTTGGTCCGTAAACAACCAAAGATTTTTCTTCTAAATTTAGTAATTTTGGTAAAACTTCTAAAATATCATTTTTTGTAATAGCACGAATTTGCGCAACTGTTTCCTCATTAGTTTCCATTTCAAAATTAAATGAATACAGACGAAACAAACGTTTCATGCGATTTTCCACATCTTCTGAGTTGATAATTTCTTCACCACAAAGATGCTCTTTTGCAGCTTGAAGTTCTTCTTCAGAAATTCCTTCATCCAGCAAAAGTTGAATTTCATTTTTTAGAGCCTGACACAAATCCACAATATCTTTTTTGTTGCAAGATGCGTAGGAACCCCAAAATCCACAATCTGCATAAAAATTGAAAAAACTATAAACATTATAACAAAATCCACGATTTTCACGCAAACTTTGAAATAATCTTGAGCTCATTGTATCGCCAATTAAAGCGTTTAAGATTGCAAAAGAAAAATACTCTTTTTTTTCAGAAGGAGTTTTTACTGGAAAAAGTAGCAAAACCTGTTCTTGCTGAAAATCAGAAGTTCTGTAATGAAATCCCTTATTCCATTTTGGTAAATTTTCAAATTGATGAAAAACTTTTGCTTCTTTTCTGGCTGGATATTCTTCGATTTCCGAAAGGATTTTAGAGTCATCAAAATTTCCAGCAACTGTAATTAAAAGTTCACCTTCTTTAAAATATTTAATGTACCAATTTTTCAAATCAGTTGGAGAAAGATTTTTTACTGTATCAAGTGTTCCGCAAATATTTTTTGAAAGTGGATTTTCCGGGAAAACGCAGTCAATGACAGTGTCTAAGCATGCTTCTTCTGGATCATCTTGAGCAGAAATAATTTCGCTTTCAATAACTGAACGTTCTTTATTTACGTCTTGTTCTAAAAACAAAGCATTATGAGTCATATCAGTTAAAATTTCTAAAGCGAACTCTGCATACTGGGCAGGAACAACGCAATGTAAACAAACAAGTTCTCGTTCTGTAAAAGCATTTACGTAGCCACCAATTCGGTCAAAACTACAAGCGATTTCGTATGCTGTCCGATTTGGAGTACCTTTGAAAATCATGTGTTCCACAAAATGAGTGATTCCAGATTGATTTTCAGCTTCGTATCGTGAGCCAACAGAAAACCAAAAACCGATTGCAACGGTTTTTGAAGTTGCAATCGGTTCTGTTACGAGAACTATATTGTTTTTTAAGATTTGTTTCTTAATAGACAATTATTTTTGAGCCTCTAATGCATCAACATAAGAAAGATTTAGTCTTCCCATTCTGTCGATTTCTAAAAGTTTTACAGGAATTTGTTGTCCTTCTTTTACAACATCTGTTACTTTTTCAACGCGTGTTTTTGAAAGTTTTGAAATGTGACACAAACCTTCTTTTCCAGGTAGAATTTCAATAAATGCACCAAAATCCATAATGCGTTTTACAGTTCCGTTGTAAATTGTTCCAACTTCAGGATCTTCAACAATACCTTTTACAGCAAGTTTTGCACCGTCTGTTGATTTTCCGTTTTTACCGTAAATTGTAACTGTTCCATCATCATCTGTGTTGATAGTAACATTGTATTGTGCACAAAGAGCTTTTACAGTTTTTCCACCAGGACCAATCAAAGCACCGATTTTGTCCACTGGGATTTTCATTGTTTCAATTTTTGGTGCGTATTCGCTTACTTTTTCAGCTGGTTTTGCGATTGTTTGGTTCATAATACCAAGAATGTGTAAACGACCACGTTTTGCTTGATCCAAAGCCTTTGTCATGATTTCTGTTGTAACACCAGCAATCTTAATATCCATTTGGAAACCTGTGATACCATCTACAGTTCCTGCAACTTTGAAGTCCATATCACCTAAGTGATCTTCTTCTCCAAGGATATCTGAAAGGATTGCGTATTTTTCGTAGTTATCACCTTCTGTGATAAGTCCCATTGCGATACCTGCAACTGGTTTTTTCATTGGAACACCAGCAGCTAACATACAAAGTGTACCGCCACAAACTGAAGCCATAGAAGAAGAACCGTTAGATTCCATGATTTCAGATACAACGCGGATTGTGTATGGGAATGCTTCTCTACTTGGAACCATTGGTTCTAGAGAACGACGAGCTAGGTTTCCGTGTCCGATTTCACGACGACCTGTTCCAAGACGTCCAACTTCACCAACTGAGTATGGAGGGAAGTTGTAGTGAAGGATAAAGTGTTCTCTTCTATCGCCGTCGATATCATCGTAAACTTGTTCGTCTAAAGTTGTTCCAAGTGTTGCAACTGCTAGAGATTGTGTTTCACCACGTGTGAAGATTGCAGAACCGTGTGGACGAGGTAGTACATCAATTTCACAAGAAATTGGACGAATATCTTCTAGACCACGACCGTCAACACGTTGACCTCTTTCTAGGATACCTGTACGTAGGATTTTGTATTCCATATCGTCGAATAAAGCATTGAAAAGTTTTTTCTGCATATCATCTTCAAGTTGTTCTGCATATTTTGCAGAGATGTCAGCTTTTACTTTTGCAATTCCGTCGTGACGAGCAAATTTTGTTTTTTCGTAACAAGCAACTTGAAGAAGTGGCATAGCTTCTGCTTCAATAGCTTCTTTGTTTTCTAGAGTTACTGTTGATGGAGCTAGTGGAAGTTTTTCTTTTCCAGCTAGAGCTTTCAATTCGTTTTGAAGTTTACACATTTCACGGATGAATTCTTCTGCTTTTGCAAGAGCACCAAGCATAAGTTCTTCAGAAACTTCGTTAGCACCACCTTCAACCATTGTAAAACCATCAGCTGTACCAGCAACAACGATTTCCAAATCACCTTTTTCGATTTGTTCGTAAGTTGGGTTTAGTACGTATTCGCCATCAACATAACCAACACGAACAGCTGCAACTGGTCCGTTGAAAGGAATGTCTGAAATTGTAACAGCTGCAGAAGCTGCGATAACTGCTAGAATATCAGGTGGGTTTACTTGGTCAGATGAAATACATGTTGGCACGATTTGGATTTCGCGACCAAATGCAACATCAAATAGAGGACGCATAGGACGGTCGATAAGACGAGAAACCAAGATTTCTTTATCCTTTGGACGACCTTCTCTTTTGATAAATCCACCAGGGATTTTTCCTGCTGCGTAGTATTTTTCGTTGTAGTCAACAGTTACAGGAACGAAGTCTAGACCTTCTTGAGCTGTTCCAGAAGCACAAGCTGTTGCGATAACAGCTGATCCACCAAATTGAGCATAAACAGCACCATTTGCTTGTTTTGCTAAGCGACCTGTTTCAAGAATTAATTCTTCATCGCCAATTTTGTAGGTAACTCTTTGTACCATTTGTAAATCCTTTTCCACATTTGTGGAGATTCACTGCACTGTGACAGAATTTATTAGAAAACTCTTTTCAAAAATTCTCTAACAAATTCTGTTCACAGAAAAATCTGTGTATCTACAATGCAGCAAATAAAATTGATATTATTAGGTTAAAAACCTAAAAAAAAACTGAAAACCTACAAAGAAAACTGTAAGTTTTCAGTTTATGCGAACAACTTATTTACGTAGTCCTAATTCTTTGATTAGAGCGCGGTATAGTTCAAGATCTTTGCGTTGTAGGTATTTTAGAAGGCTTCTTCTTTGTCCTACAAGTTTTGTTAAAGCTCTTTTAGCACCTGCATCTTTTGGGAACATTTTACAGTGTGCTGTTAGTTGTTTAATACGTTCTGTAGTTAAAGCTACTTGAACTTTTGTATTACCTGTGTCTTTGTCGTTTGCACCGAATTGTGAAACAACAGAAGCTGTTTTTTCTTTTGTAAGTGCCATTACTTACTCCTTAAATTCAAATTTTATTTTCTTCAATTTCTTAAACTTTTGCTCAAGAGGAATCTCCAATGAAAGAAGATTTGAATCCACATACATCACTGAAAAGAAAGTTGACGTATCAGCTAGAGTTACCAAAACCTTGTACTTACCAACTGGCGGCAAAACCTGTGTAACACTACTGTTTGCAATCTGTAATTGACTTGTTTCTTCATTCACGTTATAAAGGGCATTTTCTACATCCAATGCATATGGTCTTCCAAGAAGCTTAGAAGCTTTTTCAAGCTCGCCATTTTGCACAAACTTTCTAATGATAGTTGAGCTAATCCGATATTCTTCGAATAAGCAATCAGCCACGACATTAAAAGAAACACCATTTTGTGATGCAAACTCGGATATTTGACTTACATCAGTATCAAGTTTGTAACCACAACGGAAATCTGAACCTGCAACTAAAAATTGCATAGAACAAGAGTTTTTCAAAAATGTTAGAAAATCTCTTCCCTTTATTTTACTAAATTCACAAGAAAAGTCAATTAGTACAACAAAATCAAAGCCAATTTCTTCAAAATATTCTAATTTTAAATTGATAGAAGAAAGTTCCCCAATAAAATCAGCGGGATTTTTAGAGGCTTTTGGAGGGAAATTAAATGTTACCACACCAGTTTTTACACTAGGATTACTTTTTTTGAAGTCAAAAACTCGATTAAACAATTCTCTATGACCAATGTGAGGCCCATCAAATCCACCGATAGATAAGGCGCTACCAGATTTTGTAAAAATCCCTAACTCTGAAGCAGGATTTTCAGAAGAAGTTAAAACATCATCCCAAGAAAAAACTTTTATCATGCTCATACCTATGCTAATCCTCTATAAAAAGTTTATGAGGAAGTTTCAACTTCCGAGTAAAATTTTTACGCTGTTTCGGAACGCAGTGAGAAACAGCATTTTGATAGGAAAGTTTGCAACGCAAACTTTAGAGACAAACTCTTCGACGCCATCTTAGGAGAAGATTTTGTCTAATCCTTCTTTTGGAATAACAAAACCGTATTTTATTTTTCGATTTTCCAAGTAAACCTCACCGCAAAAATCGCCATTTTCAGTAAAAACTGCATATCGATTTTCTGGCAAGATTCCTTCTGAAAAGCATTTTGATTTTAAAAACTTCCCAGTGAAAAAATCTTCTTTATATTCATTTTTTATTGTAATTGGATAAAAATCACATTCTTTTGCAAGATTTCTATCCATTTTTTTTAGGCTATTTTGAATATCAATTTTTAGATGATTTTCAGTTTCTATATCAAATTGAATTTTTTCATTACTTTGATTTTTATATTTTTCTGCATTTTTTATAGCATTTTCGATGGTAAAATCTTTTAACAAGGATTTTCCAACTGCATCATTTAGAGAGAAACTTCCAACTTCAGTTCTAAGCAATCCGATTAAATGGGCAGAACTTCCACAATCTTTTGCAATATCTCGGGCTAAACATCGAATATAAGTTCCTTTGCTTACAAAAAAGTCAATTTTTGCATATTTTACAGTTTGATTTGCTTCGTCCTCAAAAATCACATCTAAAATTTCTGCTTCAAAAACTGTTACAGGTCTTTTTGGGATCTCAAAAGTTTTTCCATCCCGCGCTAAATCACTTGCCCGTTTTCCATCCACGTGAACTGCACTAAAAGCTGGTGGAGCTTGCATAATTTCACCAGTAAAGTTTTTAACAGAGGCTTTTAATTCTTGTAATGTTGGATATTTTGTTTGATTTGTAGGATTTCCCGTATATTCTAAAGTATCTGTTTCTGTACCAAAAGCAATAATTGCTTCATATCTTTTAGAAAATCCAGTGATTTTCCCAGCTAGACGAGTATGACTTCCAACACAAACCACAAGTAAGCCTTCTGCAAAACTGTCTAAAGTTCCAGTGTGGCCAACTTTGGTTGTGTTAAGAGCTTTTTTTATTGAAAATAATGATGAAAAGCTAGTACATCCGGGATGCTTTGCGTACAAAACAATCCCAGATGCATTTGAATTTTGT
This sequence comes from Treponemataceae bacterium, assembly GCA_045631425.1. Lineage (GTDB taxonomy): Bacteria > Spirochaetota > Spirochaetia > Treponematales > Treponemataceae > Treponema_I. The sequence goes on from JAZQUR010000063.1 coordinate 38,212, forward strand.
TTTTTGCTCATTAAAATGTTTAATTTTCAGTTTCAGAATCTTCTGTTTCAGGTTCTTCAACTCTAGAATTTTCTTGTTCGGTAAGTTTTTTAACCATTGCAAAACCTTCTTCTATACTGGAATCCATTATAAAAGTTAGGCGTGGAAACTGGCGTAAACGCAATTTTTTAGAAAGTTTAGTTTGGATAAATCCAGCTGCACTTTGTAATCCATTTACACCTTTTAAAGTTTCTTTATGGCTCATAAAACTTGAAACATAAACTTTTCCATAAGCTAAATCCGAAGTGATTTCCACTCTGTTGATACTCAAAAAAGTGGAAACACGTGGATCTTTGATTTGCTGACGCATAATCATCTGAGAAATTTCTTCTCTAACTTGTTCACCAAGTCTTGTAAGTCTAAACTCAGACATTAGTTAGCACCTTCTTTTTCTTCTCTTGCTTTTTGTTCAGCTATAGTTTCACCAAGTTTACGAGCAACTTCGATAAACTCAATAACTTCGAATTGGTCACCAACACGAACATCATTAAAGTTTTCTAGGCCGATACCACATTCATATCCTGTAGAAACTTCTTTTGCATCGTCTTTGAAGCGTTTAAGAGAAGAAATTTTACCATTGTGAACAACGATTCCATCACGAATAACATTAACTGTACTTGTTCGTTTAACAACACCGTCAAGAACATAGGCACCAGCAATAACGCCAACTTTTGGAACTTTGAATGTATCACGTACTTCAACTGTACCGATAACTTCTTCTTTAACGTCTGGTTTCAACATACCTTCCATAGCAGCTGTGATTTCTTCAACACACTTATAGATAATGTTGTATTTTCTGATATCAACTTTTTCCTGCTCAGCAAGCACTTTTGCTTTTGGAGTTGGACGTACGTTAAATCCGATAATGATTGCATTTGAGTCAGCAGCTGCAAGAACAACGTCACTTTCGTTAATTGCACCAGCAGATGAGTGAATAACCACAAGACGAATATCTTTTGTAGAAAGTTTTTCCAAAGATTGCTTTAAGGCTTCAGCTGTACCTTGAACGTCAGCTTTAATAATAACCTTAAGTTCCATGATTTCGCCGTCGTCGATTGTGGCATATAGGTTATCAAGAGTAACCTTTTTAACAGCTTGTGCAGCTTCAAATCGTTTTAATTCTTTACGTTTTGAAGAAATAGCACGTGCTTCTTTTTCTGATTCTGTAACTTGGAATGGATCACCTGCACTTGGCATAGCTTCCAAACCTGTAATTTCTACTGGCATACTTGGAGTAGCTTCTTGGATTTTTTGTCCTCTATCATTGAAGATAGCACGAACACGTCCAGAATAAATACCAGCAACATAAGGATCTCCAACACGAAGACGTCCACGTTGAACGATGATTGTAGAAACAACACCACGACCTTGGTCAGTTCTAGATTCAACGATTTTACCTTCTGCTCTACATTGTCCGTTAGCTTTCAATTCAAGAATTTCAGCTTGAAGAAGAACAGCTTCTAGAAGATCATCAATACCTTCCTTCTTTAATGCAGAAATTTTTACGTATTGTGTATCTCCACCCCATTCTTCTGGAGTTAGACCATAGTCAGAAAGTTGAGTCATAACTTTGTCTGGGTTAGCTTCTGGTTTATCAACTTTGTTTACTGCAACAACGATTGGAACGTTAGCATCTTTTGCGTGGTTAATAGCTTCAACAGTTTGAGGCATAACACCGTCGTCAGCAGCAACAACTAGGATAACGATATCTGTAATTGCAGCACCACGAGCACGCATCATTGTAAATGCTTCGTGTCCAGGTGTATCTAAGAAAGTAATTCTACCTTTTGGAGTATCAACCATGTAAGCACCAATATGCTGTGTGATTCCACCAAATTCTGAAGCAACAACGTTTGCACTTCGGATTGCGTCCAAAGTTTTTGTCTTACCGTGGTCAACGTGACCCATAACAGTAACAACTGGTGGGCGGCTTTCCATAGCTTCTTCTGTATCTGCTTCACTTTCGATAACTGTTTCATCATACAAGCTTACAACGTGAACATCACAGTTATATTCAGATGCAAGCAATGTTGCTGTATCAGAGTCAATAGACTGAGTGATAGAAACCATCATACCCATTGACATCAATTTTCCGATGATATCTGATGCTTTTAAGTTCATCTTTTTAGCAAGATCAGAAACTGAAACAGTGTCCATAATTTCGATTTTTTCTGGAACTGCGTCAAGTTTAGCTTGTTGCTTTTTCTTTTGAGTAAATAGTTTGTCTTCTAGTTCCTCTTCTCTATCTTTGCGAGAGTAAACTGTCTTTTTCTTTGTGAAAGTCTTTTTAGCTGGTACTTTCTTTGCTTCTTCCATTGGAGCAGGAGCAGCACCAAAACCTGGACGACCGCCAAAACCTGGACGATTTCCAAATCCACCTGGACGTTGTCCTTGACCACCTTGTTTATTTCCAAAGTTTGGTCGTCCTTGTCCATTTCCACGGTTTCCGCCTTGGCCTTGTCCACCTTGACCGTTTCTGTCACGTCTAAAGTTTCCGCCTTGACCGTTTTTATCTTTATTAAATCCGCCTTGACGATTTTCGCCATTACGGTTTTGGTAGCCTTCACGAGCTTGAGCACCAGTGAATCCACCTTGGCGACCTTCACCATTTCTATTATTACGATTGAAGTTTCCACCTTCACGATTTTTGTTTCCATAGCGATTATCACCACCACGGTTATCGTTATAACGGTTTTGACCTCTACCCTTTTCAGCAAGATTTCCCATCTTTACGTTTGGACGAGAAGGACTTAGTTCAAAAGTTGTTTTTTCTACTTTTGCTTTTTCGCCTTCAGTCTTTTCAGTACGAGGTTTTTCAGCTTTACCTTCTTGATTAGTAGCCTTTGGTGCAGCTTCTTTTGCTGGTTGTGATTCAACTTTTTTTACAGTTACTTTTGAACCATCAGCTTTTTCTGCTGGCTTACTAGTTTGAGCTGGCTTTTTCTTAACAACAACAACCTTTTTCTTTTCAGAATCTGTAGATTGTTGAGCAGGAACTGACTCATTTTTTTGTTTATTTAAGATAAACTTTGGTTTTTTTTCTGTTTCTTCTGCCATTTAATTTCCTATTATTCCTCGTCTTCTTCATATTCGAAACTTAACCCAATTCCACAATTAGGACAAGTTGTCATGTCTGTTGTAATTTTTGCGCCACATTCTGGACATTCGTAGTATTCTTCTTCAGAATCATCTGTTGTTTCAACAACTTCTTCTGTTTCAACTTCTTCTTCAACAAATTCTACAGAAGAATCAATTAGAGCTGAAACTTTTGCAATATCTTCTTCTGTTAGACCTTCGATATTTGCAAGTTGTCCGTTTTCTGCAGCTTCAACAAAAGCTTCAATATCAATAATGTTGTTTTCTTTTAGGATTGCTGCAACATTTTCATCGATACCAGGCAATTCTTGAACAGTTGTGATTTCATCGTAGTTATCATTAAACAATTCTTGAGCTGCTTTTCTAGATTCTGCAACTAGTCCGTCTAAATCTTCGCATTCGCTTTCAAGTTTAACATCAATATTCCAGTCACAAAGACGATTTGCAAGACGAACGTTTAGACCTTGTTTACCAATTGCCAAAGAAAACTGATTTTCTGGAACAACTGCTAAAGCTGTGCGTTTTTCTTCATCAAGGATAACAACACCAGTAACTTCTGCTGGAGAAAGAGCATTTTTGATAAAAACTCTTGGATCTGGATCGTATTTTAGAACATCGATTTTTTCGCTGCCTAATTCAGAGATAACACCCTTGATACGTCCACCTTTTAAACCAACACATGAACCAACTGGATCAATATCTTCGCGTTTTGAATAAACTGCAACTTTTGTTCTATAACCTGGTTCACGAACAACTTTGAAGATTTCAACTGTTTTGTCGTATAATTCAGGAACTTCTACTTCTAGAAGTGAGCGAACAAAGTCTGGATCAGTTCTTGAAAGAACGACTTGAAGACCGCTTGATGATTTTTTAACATCAACAATCAAAGCCTTGATTCTGTCACCTTTTTGGTAGAATTCAGCTTTTGACTGATTTCTAACAGGTAACACACCTTCAACTTTTCCTAAGTCAACAAAAATTGTACCTTTCTTTTCTCTTTGGTAATAACCAATAATTGTTTCACCAACTTTTGTTTTATATTCTGAATATAAACTGTCTTTTTGGATTTCTGTCAAAGATTGATGAGCAGTTTGTTTTCCAGTTTGAACAGCAGAACGGTCAAATTCTTTTGGATCAACTAGGATGTCAAGTTCGTCACCAACTTCACATTCGTCAGTTAGTTCTCTTGCTTCTTCTAGTTCGATTTCTGTAACTGGGTCATAAACACCGTCTACAATAACTTTTCTAGAATAAACAGAAATATCACTAAAATCATCTGAAATTGATACAACACAGTTTTCTGCTGTACCAAATGTTCTCTTGTATGCTGCTTTTAGTGTATTTTGAATGATATTTACAACTGCCTCTTCTGAATATCCTTTTTCTAGTAACTGATAAAATGCCTCACTGATTTCGGATGCCATTTTGAATATCTCCTTTAAGTATTTAAGAGTTTTGCTTTTGCTATGCGGCTAAAATCAATTTCTTTTTTTTCGCCGCTTTCTAATTCCAAGGTAACTGACGCATTTGATGCTGAAATAATTTTTCCTGGAATCCAATCTGTAATTTCTGTGTCCCAAACACGAGCATACTGATTAACAAACAAAACAAACTCTGCTGCGTTTTTGATGTTACGCTCCATGCCAGGTGAAGTAACTTCCATATTTACTTCTTTTGATGAAATAAGTGCTTCAAGACGTGGTTGAATAAGTCTGTGAACCTTTGCACAATCGTTTACGGTAATTCCTTGTGTTTCATCATCACTTTTACGAGCAATAACTACTCTTGCAGTGTTTACTGTTTTTGCAGGAATAATTCGTAACTCCACAAGTTGAAAACCAAGCCCTTCAACTAGGGGAAGTCGGATCGTAGCCATGTCGTTC
>JAZQUR010000064.1:0-2503 GCA_045631425.1 Treponemataceae bacterium
CTTTCTTGAACGTTTTGAAGCCTATCATAATCAACATAAAAAATAACAGAATCATTTTGGATATAATCTAAAACTGAATATTTTTTTTCAAAAATCAAAGGATAAAATAATTCTTCCCCCTCTGCTTCATGGTTTACCAAAAGTTCAGTTGTAAAGTTTTCAAAGTGGATTTTAAATGCTTCTGGATTTTTTACTGGGATTGCACCTGTTTCATCTTGTCCCACAACAGGATTACAAAATGGTTCTGCTTTTGCTACAAGCTTTGAAACCAAATCATCAGTCCAAATCACTTCTTTCATTGGATAAATAACAAGATTTTTAAGACTTTCTTTTGAGCTTTGAGTTTCTGCATCAAAAGATTTTATTTGTTCGATGGAATCAAAATCAAAAACAATACGATGAGCCAACTCTTCCCCAGGCATAAAAATGTCTAAAACTTCACCGCGTAAAGCAAATTCACCACGAACTGTAACACGAGGAACCCGAATATATCCGTTTTTTATCAATGTTTCAGAAAGTTTGATTGGATCAAAATCTTCCCCAACTTTTATAGAAAAAACATTTGATTTTGAATACTCCGGAGATGGAACTGGAGTCATAAAAGCACGTTGAGAAATCAAGAAAATCCGTGGCTTATCTGATGTAAAAGCCATTTTTGCCAAAACTGATGAACGCTGTCCAAAAACAACAGAACCTTTTGCCACAGCTCGATATGGAACTGCACCCCACCAAGGCAAAGACAAAATCTCTGCATCAACTGAAGAACTTTCCAAGTCAGTTTGCACTTCTGCCACTTCTTTTTCCGAAGGCAAAACCACAAAAATATCTTTTTTATATGTTTTTACGTACTCAGCTAAGAAAAAACCTGTAATACTTCCTTGAAAACCGTGTATTTCTGTTGGAAAATTTTCCAAATTCCGTGTATTATTAATTAATTCAATTAACTTTTTTATTGAAACACATGAACTAATTTCATTTTCTAGTAAAGAAGTTTGTAAGGTATTCATCAATTTATTCCGATAATAATATAAATGGAGATTTTGTCGTGAAACGAAGTATTATTTTGATTATAGCTATTTTAACAATCTTTTGCCATAGTCTTTTTGCCCAAAATTCAGCAAATCAAAACAATGGAATTGATGTATCAATAAAATATTATAACAAAACAGTTTATTATCCTGAATCATCAGAAGAAAATCCGATTTATGTTCATATCACAATTTCAAACAACGGAACTGAACCTTTTAGATTCAAACTTGCTGATGATAGAATGTTTAGTATTGATTTCAATGCTTTTAACGTAAAAAACAAATCCCTAAATCAACAAGAAGATTTGAAAAGCAAACGCACAACAAGTCAAACTGTTTATTTTAGAGAAATATCAATCGAAAGTGGCGAAGAATACTCATTTATCGAAAATCTAAAAGATTATGTTGTAATCGATGAAACTGGAATTTATTATTTTGAATTAAAATTTTACCCAGAATTATATAAAAACAAACTATCTTTTATTAAATCAAATCGTTTAAGTCTTGATGTTCGCCCAAGTCCAGATATTGCAGTTTCTATGCTACAAACTGATGTAACAACTTCTTCAGTTTTAACCCCAGAACCAATTTCTCCAGACAAGGTTATCGAACAAACAATTATCGCACGTCAACGTGAACTTTGGGATCAATTTTTCTTGTACATGGATATTGAGAAAATGCTAACTCGTGATGCTTCAAGAGATAGAAAATATCGCACAGGTTCAGCAGACGAACGCACAAGAATGATTGCAAACTACAAGGCAGACTTAATGCTTTCAAAAATTGATAATGACATTGTTGCCATTCCAGAAAGATTTTCTATTGAACGCACAACTTACACTCAAACAGAAGGCTCTGTAACTGTAATCGAATGGTTTAAATACGATACTTTCACAGAAAAAAAACGATATGAATACTTTTTACGCCAAAGAGATGGAATTTGGCAAATTTATGATTACCGAGTGGAGAACTTAGGATCAGAATGAAAGCCTTAATAGTTTTAGAAGATAAAGAAAAGCTTTCTCTATTAAAGAAAAAACTTACAGACGCAGGTTTTGATACAATTTGTTATCAATGGTTGATGAAAGCCTTAGACAATTTAGAAGAAATTTCTCCACACTTGGTAATTATCAGTGCAGAAGATTATCCGCGTCACTGGAAAGTTTTTGTTCAACACGTAAAAGCAAACTTTTCTGATAATCAAACTGAAATCTATTTGGTGGCTTCATCTGCAAACAGTGTAGAATCTGATAAAGTGAAAATTCTTGGCATAAAGGATGTTATCTATGATTTTGAATCAGACCTTCAAAAACTGATTTCATCTTGGATTCCAGATCCAGAGGAAATAGCTGTACAAGTTGCTTCTCCAGAACCAGCCCACACAGCTGTACAAGTTGCTTCACCAGAACCAGCAGACTCAGCTGCACAAGTTACTTCTCCAGAACTAGCTCACACAGCTGCACAAGTTGCATCTC
>JAZQUR010000065.1:0-4345 GCA_045631425.1 Treponemataceae bacterium
CTCTCTTTCCCAAAAACGACCATAGACCTTGCCGGTCTCTGGACTCTGGGCATGTGAGTTTTTTTGTTTGCTTTAGTTTTTGGCTTGCGTGTTTTGGGCTGGATGTCAGGCACGGCTGGAGCAGCGTGCCGCGGGTAACTGACGTATGTATAATTAAGAATGTAGAATTGAAAAATAAACTTAGAAATCAGAATTTATAGAAACAACAATTTTTTTTGGAATAAACTTTAGATTTCATAACAACAAAATAATTCTTAATTCTACATTCTGAATTCTTAATTGGAATGAATATGTAGGGAGTGGTGATAGGGAAATCTGTTTGATTAGGTGGAAATGGCTCTGGTGGGCATTTCGGTGTGTAGCTGTTTTTTTACTTTGCTTCGTTAAGACAAAAAAAAAGGTGCACTTCAAAATGAAGTACACCTTTTTTAGACTAATGTCTGATTTTTAGATTAGATAATCTGGTTATGGATTATTCAGTTGCAAATGGAAGCCATCCACTAGTTTGCCCATCCCATTGTGTAATCACAAGACAAACATCAGACTTTGAAGGAATTGTTAATTCACCTGTAGTATTCCATTGCTTATCCCAAACAGGTTCACTATAATCAGGTCCAAATCGTAGGATTTTACATTGTTTATAATCATTTACTTTTGCTCTGTATAACTTATCGTACCCCTCAACTTTTTCAAAAGGTACAAAAGAATCTAGTTCTGATGAACTTCCCCAACACCATGCTGTAAACCAAGCGTTATCAGAAGTCCAGTTGTTGGTATCTTGGAAACTACCTGTTGTAGTAGCTAGAAGGTAAATATATCCTTCGTCTGGAGTATAAAAAATACCACAATCTGCTGGTGGAACATATTCACCAATTTTTGTTACAACAACATTTGCACTATCTTGAGCATTAACAACAAGTTGGATTTTATATATACCTGCTGGTAAATCAAGCCAAATATTTTTGTCATCATCAGTAACTTCAGAGTTTAGTGTAAAAGTACCTGCTGCATTAATTTTTACTCCTCCAATAGTATAAGCCCAACTTCCACTAGTATATCTAAATAAACCTCGAGTTGTACCATTAGATTCATATTCAAAAGAATTATCTTCACTAAGAGCTACACCTGCTTCACCCCAACTAGTCATTGATCCAACATAACGAGTCAACTTATAGTAACCTTTTGGTGCATTATCTGGTTCTTTATTTTCTTTTAACTCACCTGCTGGCCATGTAGCATTTGCGTTCATTGCAGCTAGAGAAGTACTCCATATATTATCAATAATAGGTGTATCATTTTCATCTAAAGCAACAACGTAGGCTTTCTTTCCTTTTTCTACAAGTGTTCCAGAAACTTTTACATATACTGTTATGCTATCATCTGTAACAACAGCAGCAACATTATCAAAGGTGTCACCTTTCTCATCTTTTAAAATAAAACTTCCATTTTCATGTGTATAAACTAAAAGGTTCTTATCATTTAGTTTTGTTGCAGGATTACCAAGATAATCATAGTTAGTTGCTGTTTTTGCAGCAGCTAGTTCTGTATCAGTTAATAAAAGAACACCAAATGCAGCTCTTTCAGGTTTTCCTCCCCAGTCGTCAGAAATATTAGCCTTCTTTACTGTGTAGGAATATACTTCTGGAAGAGTAGTTATAGCATTTCCTGTCTTTGTAACTTTAACGTAAGCAAAACCATCTTTGTGGGTTAGTGAAACCTTATATTCTACGCCATCTTGTAAATTTTTAAGTTCAATATTGTCCAATTTTGTATCACCTTTTTTAACAATTGGATATTCCTTATCTAACTCTGCGATAGCTTCACCTGTTATAGCAGTAAAAGCCCATGTTCCATCTGTATATTTGAATTTATAGGTTTTACTACTTGCATAGAATGTAAATGATTTATCTGCTTCTAATTCAATATCAGTAGGATTACTTTGAGCAGCATATTTCAATGATGTAAATTCTGCAGCAGAAATAGCAACAGGTTCTAGAACTGGCTTTTCTGGTTCTTTTTCTTCAGCACCTAGAGCGATCCATTCTTTAGCTTTAATTGAATATACTTGAACATTATCAAATACATAAGGAACTTTTAGGTCTGCTGTTTGTTCTTCTTTATTATCCCAACTAAATTTATCTTTAGTTGTGCCATCTTTCATTTTTACGAAAATAATATTATCAATTTCGTTAGGAACTGCTACTTCCCAAAGGTCTTCTTCGATAGTACTTTTTGTAAGTTCAGTCCAAGAGCCTTCTTTTCCATCAGTCCACATCCAAGCAGCATAAACAGGCTTATCTGAAGCCCAATCTTCACCTGGTTTCATGTATACTTTTTCAACATGTGGGAAACGTCCACCTGCCAATGTATCACAAGCAACAAATAGAGCACTAACAGCAACAAGAAGTAGTGCAACTTTTAGTAAACCTTTAAATTTCATTACTTTATATTCTCCTATAATAACCAATTTTGATATTTGATTATTTAGGCTGTTTTGATAACAGCATTTTTATCAGTTTGCAACACAAACTATTATTTAGTTCAAAAACTAAACAAAGCTACCCACGATTAACATAGGTAGCTTCAAAAAAATCTCTAATTTTTATTATTCGATTTCTGAAACGATAACGTAAGCTTCGTCTTCGCCGTAGATTTCGATTGTTACACAGTAGTCAACACCTGGGATTAGAACACCGTCAGCAAAAACGATGTTTGAATAACCTGTATCACCAAAACCTTCTAGAGCGATTTCTGTGTCTAGAGCATCGATTGGGGCACATACTGCTGTTAGAGACCATGATCCGTCTGTAAATTTGAATTCATCACTACCTGTAGCTGTGAAGCTGAAAGAGTTGTCAACAAGAGCTTCTCCTGGGTTCCAACCGTTCATTGTTCCAGCGTAGCATGTTAATTTCCATGCACCTTCTGTTCCAGCAACTGGTTTTGAAACACAAGCAACAAACATTGTACAAATTGCTAATAGTACAACTGCAACTTTTAGTAGTTTTTTCATTATTTCATCCTCCTAAATTTTATAAATAATGAAGCTTATTTTATCAGATTTTATCTGATGTTTGAAAAATAACATAAACAGTTTAAAAATATTCTATAGTAAACCGATTTATGTTCTTTTAAATATTTTATAACTCAAAATTCATTCTGTCAAATTATTTTTTTCTTTTTTTTTGGAGATTTTTTTTATCAGTTTTTTTAAATTTGAATTCTTTTGTATATAAAATTCAGTAGACACGAATTTTAGTAAGGATTTTATATGAAAAGAATTCTGCTACAAGGTCGGACAAGGATGTCAGATTAAAGCTGAGTTAAGAATTTTCGAAGAAAATTCTTAAAGATACAAAAATTATACAAAGGAGTAACTTTTATGAAACCAATTGAAGAATTAACATTCACAGATGACTATATGTTTGGGTATGTTATGCGAAATGAAGAGATTTGTAAGGGGCTTTTAGAACGTCTTTTGCAGATTAAAATTGAAAGGCTTGAATATCCTGAGTTGCAGAAAAGTATTACGCCTCATTATGAAAACAAGGGAGTTCGGCTTGACGTTTACGTACAAGATTCTAATCGTGTTTTTGATGTAGAAGTACAAAATATTCTTGATGACGATTTGCCAACCCGCACTCGGTATTACCAGTCTATGATGGATATAGATTTACTTTTGAAAGGGAAAAAGTACTCAGAGTTAAAAGAAAGCTTTATCATTTTTGTGTGTAAAGATGATTTTTACGGAGAAGGTTTTCCATGTTATACTTTTTCAAACCTTTGTCACGAAAAAAGAACTCTTGAATTTGGGGATAAAACTCACAAAGTAATCTTTAATGCTTCTGCATTTTCAAAAGAAAAAGACCTAGAAAGAAAATCACTTTTGGAGTATATTAAAAATAAGGAATCAACATCAGATTTTACAAAAATGATTGACTTACTTGTTGAAAAAACAAAAGAAAACCAAACTTTCAGAGGTGATTATATGGCTTGGGGTTTAGCAGAACAGGATGCAGAAAAAAGAGGCTACAACGCTGGTGTTGCTGATGGTATTTCCCAAGGTGCTGAACAGAAAGCTATTGAAACTGCTAGGAATTTGCTTTCAAAGTTACTTCCTGTAAATATTATTGCAGAATGTACTGGTCTTACTATTGAACAAGTAAAGGAAATTCAGAATTCAAAATAATAAGGAATCAACATCAGACTTTACAAAAATGATTGACCTGCTTGTTGAAAAAACAAAGGAAAACCAAACTTTCAGAGGTGATTATATGGCTTGGGGTTTAGCAGAACAGGATGCAGAAAAAAGAGGCTACAACGCTGGTGTTGCTGATGGTATTTC
>JAZQUR010000066.1:0-6839 GCA_045631425.1 Treponemataceae bacterium
AAAATGTGATAAAAAATTATTATTTGTTGCTTTATATTTAATTTTTTATTTCTTGTATTATATTAAATTATTTTTATTTTGATAAAAAAATGAAAAAAAATTAAAAAAATTTCAAATTTTTATTAAAAAGCTATTGACCAAAAAAAGAATAAGATGTATATTCTTCTACGTTGAGCGACATTAAAGCTTAAACAAAAATAAATGCCAACTTAGCTCAGCTGGCCAGAGCACGTGATTTGTAATCTCGGGGTCTAGGGTTCGAATCCCTAAGTTGGCTTTTCTTCTTTTGAAGAAATGGGGAGTTTCCCGAGCGGTCAAAGGGGGCAGACTGTAAATCTGTTGGCTCAGCCTTCGAAGGTCCGAATCCTTCACTCCCCAGTAACGGTGTTGAATATAGATTCAACACCTTTTTTTTTGCTTAAATCACTTTGTTATAGGAAAGAATATGTCAAATTGTTTTTATGAAAATGGATTGAATTTTCAATGTCAAAGATGTTCTCATTGTTGTAAAGATGAACCAGGTTATGTATATCTTTCAAAAATTGATTTACAAAATCTTTTAGCGTGCTATAATTTGACTAAAGAAGAATTTATAGAAAAATATTGTCGTTTTGTTCCATACTACGATGGTTCAGAAGTTTTGTGTTTGCAAGAAAAAGAAAACTATGAATGTATTCTTTGGGAACAGGGGTGTACAGCTTATAAAGGTCGGCCTATTCAATGTTCCACCTATCCATTTTGGTCATATATTTTAAAAAATGAGCAATCTTGGAATGAAGAAGCAAATGATTGTCCTGGCATAAATAAAGGGTGTAAAGTTTCTTTTGAAGAAATAAATGCTGCAAAAGAAAAATACGAAAGTAACTTTCCACTTAGAAAAACTGATTTATTTTAGTGGGATACAATAATTTTCTTTGATAAGAGGATTTAAATGAAAGTTGAATTTTGGGGAGTAAGAGGATCGATTCCATCTCCACTGACACCAGAGCAAATTAGAGCAAAAATTCAGGCTGTAGTTCAGAGGATTTCTGTAAAAGACTTAAAATCTCAAGATTCACGTCAAAATTTTTTAGATAATCTTCCAAGTTGGTTAAATGGAACTACTGGAGGAAATACAAGTTGTGTTTACATTCAAAATAAAAATAATACAAACTTTATTTTGGATGCTGGTTCTGGAATTCGTTTGCTTGGAAAAAAACTTGTAGCAAATAAGCAAAAAGTTTTTCATATCTTTTTTTCACATTTTCACTGGGATCATATTCAAGGTTTACCATTTTTTGATCCATTTTTTAATCCTAATGCAGAAATTCATTTTTATTCTCCAAAAGAAGGGATGAAACAATTTTTGGAAGAACAAGCAGAATCTCCATTTTTCCCTGTTAGTATGAAATCAATGAGTCAAAAAAACATGCATTTTCATACATTAAATGAAGATGAGCCCTTTATCATTGATGGAACAAAGATTACTTGCAAAAAAATGTCCCATCCTGATGATTCATATTCTTATTCATTTGAAGAAGATCGTAAAAAAGTGATTTATGCAACTGATGTGGAATTGCGTTCTAAAGATATTAGTGAAAAGGAAATAATTGACTTTTTTTACCATGCAAATATGTTGATTTTGGACGCTCAATACACTGCGCCAGAAGCAATTCAAAAAGAAAATTGGGGACATTCGTCTTATAGTTATGCTGTAGATTTTGCATTATCTTGTGATATTAATCAGATTTTCTTTTTTCATCATGAACCAATGTATGATGATAAAAAACTTAATACGATTTTGCAAAATGCAAGAATGTATGCTGATTATGCTAATTCTAAGCCATTGAAAATTATGTTGGCAAAAGAGGGTGAATCTTTTAATTTATGATAGAAAATTTACATATTCCAATAGAATTAGATATTTTAGAGGATAAAAATTCTTCTTTTACTTATGATTTTTCTATAAAAGAAGCGAAAGATTTAGTACTTTTATTAAGAAAGTATGAAAAAGATATGTCAGATTCTTTAAGGGATTTTTCAATTTCTTTACATCAATATATTTATAATTCTATGACAATAGATGAAGCGGAGAAATTTTTTCATGAAAGTATTTAAAGTTTTATTATCACTTTTTTTGGTTTTTGTTTTCCTAGCTGGAATCGCAGTTTTAGTAATTTTTAATTTAATGAAAACTCCTTCTGGTGAATTTAAGGAATATAAACTTAGTGTTCCATCTGGTGCTAGTTATTATTCTGTGTCAAATGATTTGGAAGAAAACGGTATTATCAAAAACGCAACTGTTTTTTATTATTACAGTCGTTATAAAAATGCTGGTTTGAAATCTGGTGTTTATACAGTAAATAATACAATGTCCTTTGATGATTTACATACATTTTTGAATACTGGGAAACAAGAATATATTTCAGTAAGTATTCCAGAAGGTTTAACAATTTCTACAGTTGCAAAAATGCTTGAAGAAAACGGCGTTACATCTGCAAGTGGATTTATCAATATTTGTAAAGATGAAGCTTTTATCGCAAAATACAATATTCCATCAACTTCTCTTGAAGGATACCTTTTCCCAGATACATATTTTTTCACTCCGGAAATGCAGCCAAGTCAAGTTGCTTCTATCATGGTGGATAATTTTTACTCAAAACTAGCTACTGTAAAAAACGCACAAAGCTTAAACGCTGATGATTTGCATTATCTTGTGAAATTGGCTTCTATCGTAGAAAAGGAATATAAAGTTGCATCTGAAGCTCCTTTAATTGCTAGTGTTTTCAAAAATCGCCTAAGATATAATATTGGTCTATATTCTTGTGCTACAATTATTTATATCATTACTGAAGAACAAGGGTTGCCTCATCCTGGAAAAGTTACATATAAAGATTTGAAAATTGAAAGCCCATATAACACATATATTCATGCAGGGCTAACTCCAACTCCGATTTCAAATCCTGGATTGGTGGCCTTAGATGCTGCAATTAATACTCCAAAAACAAAGTATTATTATTTTAGAGTTGATGATGAGACAAAGGGAACTCACGTGTTCACTACAGATTTTGACGAACATAAAGAAGCAGGTCAAAATTAATAATGCCAAAAATTTCTCAAAGCTCAATAGAAGAAGTAAACTCTCGAACTGATATAGTTTCTCTAATTGGTGAATATACTCGATTAGAAAAACGTGGAACTGAATATTGGGGTTGTTGTCCATTTCACAACGAAAAAACACCGTCATTTCACGTGGTTCCTGATAGAAAAATGTACCACTGTTTTGGTTGTCATGCTGGTGGAAGTGTAATCAATTTTTATATGGAAGTTGAAAAAACTTCTTTTTATGAAGCAGTTGTGGCTCTAGCAAAAAAATCTGGAGTTGAGCTTGTTTTTGAGGGAAATGTTGATTACGTAGAAAAACCAGAAGAAAACCAAAAAGAGCTTTATAAAGAATTGTACACTCGAGTTGCTGGAAGTTTTTCTTATATTTTAACTCAAACTCCTCAAGGTAAAAAAGCAAAGGGTTATCTTGATAATCGAGGGGTTTCTGATGAAATTGCAGAAATGTTCGGTCTTGGATATTCGCCTGATGACGGGCTTTGGCTTAGAAAATTCCTAGAATCAAAGAATTACAGCAAAGAATTTCTTGATAATTCTGGCTTATTTTCAAAAAAGAACTCAAATTACTCATTTTTCAGAAACCGCCTAATGTTCCCAATCTGGGATAGAAATGGAAAAGTTGTAGCTTTTTCAGCTCGATTACTAGATGGAGATGGACCAAAATATATAAACTCATCTGATTTGGTAACATACAAAAAAGGTGAAACTTTATATGCTTTTCATTTAGCGAAAAAAGCAATTAGAGAAAAAAAAGCTTGTATCCTCTGTGAAGGAAATATGGATGTTATTGCATATCACAGTGCGGGAATCACAAATGCAGTTGCGCCAATGGGAACATCTCTTACAGAGGAACAACTTCGCTTGATTAATTCATTTGCTGATACATTGATTTTAAGTCTTGATACCGATGAAGCTGGACAAAAGGCCACTTGGAAAGATATTTTAATGGGACGAAAACAAGGATTAACTGTAAAAGTTATTTTTCTTGAAGGTGGCAAGGATCCAGACGAAGTTTTACAAAAATACGGAAAAGAAACGTTGACAAATTGCGTAAATCGGGCTATATTGGATAGTGATTTTTTATTATCATCACTGTCGAAAAAATACGATATAACAACTCCTGAGGGCAAAAATAAGTTAGCGTTGGAGTTTTTCCAGTATGTGGATGTATTACAGTCTGATATTCAAAAAGAATCAAGCCTAGAGCAATTGGCAAATACATTACAGTTATCACTAGAAATAGTGAAATCTGACTATGTAAACCGAGAATCAGCCACAAAAAAACTAGAAGGTAGAACTACTACAGATAATAAACCAGCGAAAGTAAATTTAAACGCTGAGTTACGAGCAATTTTAGCTGTAGTTTCTAATATAGATTTTTTTCCACTGATGCGAGGTTCATTAAGTGCTGATGATTTTGAAGATTCATTAGCTAAAGATATGTTCATCACATTAGAGGAGTGTTACCGAGAAGACATTGTAAATTACGATAGTATTCTGTTAAAACTTCAAAATGAAAATTTAAGAAACATCGTAGCACAGGCCGTTACATCCGGAGAATTTGCCCAAAATACCGAAAAAACAATCAACGATAGCATAAAAATGATTCGCTTGAATAGTTTGAAAAAACGAAGGGAATCTCTGATGATGACTATACGGCAACTTTCAATGTCTGAAAACACCTTAGAAAATCAAGCACGTCTAAACACTTTGCTAAACGAAAAAATGAACATTGATACTGAACTTAGATTTATAAAGGACACAAGCCGATGACCAACGAGCAACAGCTAGACCCTGCAGTTGCAAAATTACTTGATTATGCAAAGAGTAGAAAAGAAATTACTTGGGAAGAAATCAATGATATTTTAACTCCTGAAGTAGTTAATTCAGACAAAATGGATGATATTTTGATTGTTTTGAATAAAAAAGGAATATCAATCCAAGAAGAAGATACATTAGACGACGAAGACGATGATGACGACATAGAAGATGATGAATCTGAAAATATTGATGACTCAGACGCTAAAAGAAAACAATTAGTATTTAATGAAAAAGACTCAAGCAGTGATGATCCAATTCGTATGTATTTACGTGAAATTGGTAAAGAACGTCTTTTAACAGGTGAACAAGAAGTTGTTTTATCTAAAAAGATGGAAACTGGTGAAAATATCATTAAAGATGTTATCAAACACTCTGGCATGATGATTCCAGAATTTTTTGCTGTTGCTCAAAAAGCTTTTTCAAAAATAGATCCTGCTGAATCAGGAAAGCAACGTAAAGAACTTCAAGAAGAAATGACAGAACGCAAAAGACTTAGAACTTGTTATAGTGAAGTTTTAAAACAAGTTTTACCTGATATGAAACAATATATCAGTCTAAAAAGAAGTCTTTTTGAAGCTGACCAAACTGTAAATATTTTTGAAGATGAAAGACTTGTTGAATTACGTGGAAAAATCCTTCCAAGTTTACAACAAATGTCAATTCAATCAGAAGAAATTGAAAAATTCTCAAATCGTTTTATCGATGCAACTAAAAAAATCCACGAATATAGAGTTAAACGCGATAAAAAGGCTAAAGAACTAAGAATTACAGATTTTAGTGACTTACGAAGTCTTGGTAAAAGAATGGCTCTAAAAAGCGAAAGAGCTAAACTTGAATCAGAACTTGGAATGCCAGCTGATGAAATTCGTGAAATTTATACTCAAATTCAAAAGATTGACAGAAAAGTTCGTCGTCTAGAATATGAATTTGAAAATGATGTTTCAGAAATCTTAGCAATGGCTAGTGAAATTAAACGTGGTCGCAAGATGATGGAAGATGCAAAAAATAAACTTATTAATGCAAACCTTCGTCTTGTAGTTTCTATTGCAAAAAAATACACAAACCGCGGTTTGCAACTTTTCGACCTAATCCAAGAAGGAAATATTGGGTTGATTAAAGCTGTTGAAAAGTTTGAATATCGTAAAGGGTATAAATTCTCAACTTATGCAACATGGTGGATTCGCCAAGCTATTACTCGTTCAATTTCAGATCAAGCTAGAACAATTCGTGTTCCAGTTCACATGATTGAACAAATTAATAAGGTTTTACGTGAATCTAGACAACTTCTTCAGCGCTTTGGTCGTGAACCAACAGATGAAGAAATTGCAGAACAATTAAACTGGTCTGTTGATAAAGTAAAACAGGTTAAAAATGTTGCAAAAGAACCTATTTCTTTGGAAACTCCAATTGGTGAAGAAGAAGATTCATTGTTAGGTGACTTTATTGAGGATAAAGAAGTTGAAAATCCAGCAACAAAAACAGCATATACATTGTTGCAAGAACAACTTCGTTCTATTCTTTCAACATTACCACCAAGAGAGCAGGAAGTTCTAAAAATGCGTTTCGGTCTTGATGATGGATATTCGCTAACACTTGAAGAAGTAGGACTTTACTTCAACGTTACTCGTGAACGTATTCGTCAGATTGAAGCAAAAGCTTTGCGCCGTTTACGAAATCCACGTCGTTCAGCTGTTTTACGTGATTTTATGGATTAAAAAATTGATTTCCATAATGTATAGATAACTTTAAGTGCGTACATTATGGACAATTAAATCAATTTATATTATAACTAATATAGTCATTACCAATAACTTAAGAGGTACCTATTATATGGAAATGTCAGAAGTTTTTGAAAACTTAAAAAAATTACAGGATATTCTTTCAGAAAAATATTCTATTGAAGCTCAAATTGAAGA
>JAZQUR010000067.1:0-42248 GCA_045631425.1 Treponemataceae bacterium
TATTGTAAGTTAAAACTGTTTCCAATCCATTTTTTTCTTTAATTGTAGTTGTAAAATCCGTATAAATTATTTCTGCATCTAAAATTCCATTGGTAAAACTTTTTATAAGTCGATTTTCCAAATCATATTCATAGGTTTTCCGAGAATTTTCTGTTTTTTCTTCCATGAGATTTTGAAAATCATCATATTTGTATTCTCGTACAAGAAAAGTTCCAGAAGATTCATCAATTAAATCAATGGATTTTGTTATCAAACCTAAGTTGTTATACTCCAAGGTGAGAATTGTTGCATTATCAATTTTGTATTCAGTCATATTTCCTTTTGAATCTCGAATATACGAATACAAAACTCCATCTCCATCAACATAATTTGTAAGATTGCCAAACTGGTCGTAAGTAAAAGTTTCAACACAAGTGACTAAAGAACCATTTTCTTTCAAATATGTTGTTTGACGCTTTGTTAAATCATCTGTTAGATTATAGAAATATTCAGTTTTTACACCGTTTGCTGTTTCAGAAGTTAGTCTTCCTTTTAAATCGTAGGTAAAATCAGAGGAATTTCCAAAAGAATCTATTGATTTTAGAATATTTCCATTTTCGTCATATTGATAAACAGTCTTTTCCCCATCATGATTTGTGTATATTGTCTTTTTCTCATCAGGATAAAAGTCGAATTTTTCAAAAAATCCTTCTTCATTTTTTGTTGATGTTGTATAAATTCTTTGATTTAAATCTTTTTCTTGATGAAAATATTCTGTAAAACTTCCATCTGGCTTAATGATTTTTTTCAAAAGACCATTTTCGCTATCATAAACATACTGAAAAACTAGATTTTCTGGAGTTGTGACTTTCACTAGTTTTTCATTTTTATATTGATAAGAATATTCTTTTTTTGTTTGAGGATTTTCTATTTTTGTAACAAATCCAAAATTATCATAATATACAAAAAAATCTTGATTTTCAGCAGTTGTGATTTTTTCGATTTGATTATTTTCTTTTCGTGCTAAAACAGTTTTATTGCCATTTATATCAACAATTTCAATTAAAAATCCTTCTTTATTGTAGATTTTTTTGCTACCATTCTTCAAAAAATACACGTATCCATTTGATGTTTCTTGGATTTTTTCACTTTTGTTTAAAGTTTCATCTTGATTTAGTTGATAAAAAACTTCTTCATTTTCCGAAAGTTGAAATCGCTTTACATTTGAATTGCCTTCTATCAAAGTCAAATAATTAAATCCATTTTCGTAAAGACTTTCATCAATATTTTTGAGATTTCGTCTTGTATTTTCAGATTTAATTTTGAGATTTTTTTTCTTAATGGCTTCTGTTTCTACTAATTTTTTTTCAGCGTTTTCTTTTCTATCATTTTGCCTATCAATAAAATCACTTATTTCTTGGATATTTTTTCTTTCTTCTACATATTTTTCTTTAAGTGATAAAGTTTGAGTTAATAATTCCTCAGCTTTTTTCTTCCACTCTAATGCTTGAATATAAAATTCTGTACCTGCTGTTTCATCTAGTAAATTTTCAGTTTCTTCGAAAAAAGACATAACCTCTGCATAATTTTCATTCCAGGAAAGTTCTTTTTTATCCAAAAGTAAATATATTTCTGGGATTTTTTTTGTATTATACATTGATGATAAAAATGCTTCCGTATATAAAATATTTGAATTACAATCATCTATTAATTTTTGATAATGTAAAATCTCAGCTTCGAAGGCTGAATCTACGCCACGAATTATTCCTTCATCTAAAATTGATATAAATCCTTTTCCAAAACTCCCAACAACTATATTATAACTTTGATATATTCTATTGATTTCAAAACTATTTGTTGAAAAGTCAGCTTCAGATTGATAAAATTCTCCATTAACAATTTTTACAGGATCACCAACAAAATTGTATTTAGATTCTAACTCTTTTTTTTTGTTTTCTAGTCTCTTTATTTCCTTTGCATAAGCCTTCTCAACTAATAATTCTTTCATTTCAGAATCAGCATAACGTGCTTCTATTTCTGCAAGAATATTTTTCTTAAATAACTCATCACTAGCATTAGAGACTTTTTCTGCATCGCTAACACAGGAATCAATCTGTTTTTGATTCTCAATATAATCAAACTCAATATCATCAATTTTTTCTTCCAAAATCTCGTTTCTTATACATGAGTCACAAATTAAAATATCTTCAGATACTAAAATTCCACAAGTTATACAATAATATTCTGGTTCTGGAATAATTTCTTCAGTAGGTTCTTCACCAACATCGTCATTGGAACCACTAGAAGTAGAATCAGATGTATCTTTTATACATATACAGAAACATTTATCGCAGGTTGAACAATATGTATCACAACGATAAACATAAGCATAATCACCGTTAGGATTTCCTGCATATGAACATGCAAAAAGTTTTTCATTATTTCCAAAAATGAAAAATAATAATACCAATAATAACTTTAATATAGTTTCCTTTTCTTTCATTTTTCCTCCAAATTTTTTCTCGTCCATAAATATCATTACAAAAAAGAATTCAAATTTATAAGAAATTTGGGCAAAATTTGAAAAAAAATTTTATTGGCACAAAAAAAAGCCAGAGAAATCACTTTCTCTGGCTTTAGAAATTAACTAAAACTAGTTAAATTAGCGTTTTAGGTTTAGAACTGTGTCTAACAATGTATCTGCAGTTTGAATTGTTTTTGAACTTGCTTGGAAACCACGTTGTGTTACAATCATATCTGTCATTTGTTCAGTTAGGTCAACGTTTGACATTTCCAAAGCACCAGCAAGCAAGCTACCCTTTCCAGCAACACCAGAAGTTCCGATGTTTGCAAGACCTGAGTTATTTGATGCAACGTAAGTGTTGTCACCAGCTTTTTCTAGACCGTTTTGATTTGTGAAACTTGCCATTGCAATTTGTCCGATGGCACGTGTTGTTCCGTTTGAGTAAACTCCTGTGATAATACCACTTGCATCAATCTTGAAGTTATCTAGATATCCCATTGTATAACCATCTTGATAGAATGCTTTTGTGGAACTTGATTCAGCAAACTGTGTAATTGTATTTTCGATTGAACCAATTGTTCCAAGGTTAATATTCATTGTTTGGCGTAGTGGGTTTCCGTCTGCATCTGGATTTCCACCAGGTACGTTGAAAGAAGCCATAATTGAAACTTGGCCGTTGTCGTTTGTTACGTTTCCAGCAGAGTCTGTAACAGATTGTAGACGTCCAAAGTTATCGAAAGTTACAACAAATGTGTTTTCAACGCCGTCAGTTGTTCCAAGACCTACACGAGTCATTGTTTCTGCAGCGTTTTCAGCATCAACATTTACAGTTGCTTGCCATTGGTTGTTTGTGCCTGGAACACGGGTGAAAGAAACTGAAAGCATGTGTTCGTTACCGAAACTGTCGTAAACTTTTGTTTCTGTTCCCCAAGTTGCTTTTAGAATATCTGAATCAGAAGCGTTTTCTTCTAGCATTAGGGTATTTTTATTTAAGTTACAAGCAAAGTCTACGTTTGTTGTGGCTTTTGCAGCATCTTTTTGTCCAATTGGGATAATTAAATCTTCTGTTGAACCAGCTGTGTTAATAACCATTTCGCCATTAACTTCTTGAGCCATCCAACCTTGAACACGAAGTCCGTTTGCTGGATTTACAAGTGTACCTTCTGAATCTACACCAAAAGTACCTGCTCTTGTATAAAATGTTTCTTGTCCGTTTTTTAGAACGAAGAAACCGTTTCCTTGAATTGCAATATCTGTTGAAACACCTGTTGATTGAAGATTTCCTTGTGTGAAAATTGTATCAATAGATGCTACTGTCATACCAAGTCCAACTTCTTTTGGGTTTACACCACCAACTTCTTCTGTTGGTTTTGCAGCACCTGTTAATTGTTGGGAAATCATATCTTGAAAATTAACACGTCCTCTTTTGAATCCTGTTGTATTTACATTTGAAACGTTGTTTCCAATTACATCTAAACGAGTTTGGTGATTCTGCATTCCAGAAACACCAGAATAAAGTGATCTCATCATAAAGCTAGTCCTCTTTTATAACCTTAGTTAGCATAAATTTTGGAAATCTTTTCCATATCGTAAAAGTTTCCATTGATTTGAACCATTGGATTGCTTCCTCTGGTAGCTGCTTCTACAACACCTGAAATTGTGGCGCCATTTAGATCAACTTCTACTCTTTTTCCTACAGTTGTTGTTGCTTCAGATGATGTAAGCATATTTGCAAGCTGTGTAAAACTTGTAGACATATTTGTCATCTGTTCAAGCGAAGAAAACTGAGCCATTTGTGCAATAAACTCTGTGTTTTCCATAGGACTTGTAGGATCCTGATTTTGAAGCTGTGTAATTAGCAGCTTTAAAAAATCATCCTTGCCCAACTCTGAACTAGCGGTACGTCCATTTTCCGCAGTATTTTTTGCATTTTGAAGATTAACCGCATTTTGTACGATTGTCTGTTCTTGTGCACTTAAAGTTGTGTTAATAGTCATTGTGTTCCCCTCTAATCACATTAGGCTACAAGATTTATGGTTGATGTACTTGTAGTTGATTCAGGTGAAACTTCTGCAACATTTTGTTCATAAACTACAGCTTTGTAATTTATTTCACTTTGTGAAGGTTGATTTTGTCCCCCATTCTGTCCAAAATCACCTTGTTGATTAGAACCTGTAAATGCTAAATCAAAACCACCTGCTGAAAATCCGCTATCAATAAAAGCATTTTTCAACAAGTTCAAATTTTGATTAAAAGCATCGTAGGCTTCTTTACTTGCTACAAGAATTTTCCCTGTAATTTGATTATCGGAAATTTCTAATTTTATCTTTACACTTCCTAGCTCTTCTGGATTTAAAATTAAGTTAATTGTTCCAGCATTATTATCTTTTAGGATAATAGAACCAGTTTGAACTAAATCTTTTGCAGAAGATGCAATTTCTCTAGAAAGCATAGAAGAAAAATCTGAATTATGATTTACAATCTGTCCATTATCAACAAATTGATTATCATTTTTTAGACTTAATGAAATAGTTGCATTACCATTTTGGTCATATTCAATAGTTTTTACAAAATCGCTTTTCTTTGCACCCTCTTTTGTAACAAGAGAATTCTCTGGATTTTCGATTTTTTCTGCAACATTTTCAGTACGCATATCAATTACAGAAATTTTTCCATTGTTTTCTTCTGGAAGTTGGATTTCTGCAATTAAGTCATTTTCTAAAACAATTTGATTTTCAGCAGTTTTGTTTTCAAAAAGTTGATTTTCAGCATTTACAAATGGAAAAGCTTCTTTTAAAGCTTCTTCTTCAGAATTTTCCTTTGCAGCTGTTTTCAAATCTTCTATAAGAGAAAACAATTCGCTTTTATCAATGTTTTTAGAAGTGATTTCAGGATTTTTTACGTTTAATTCTTTTACACCAGAAACCTTTGCTAAATCCAACTTTTCGATAAAAGAATCAAGTTTTGCCATCAAATCTTCAGAAATAATGTTTGATTCAATAGGATTTACTAGGATTTCTACATTAATTGGTGAGTTTTGTAAGTTTTCTACTTGAGAAACAGAAAGAACTCTTTCATCAATAGGATTTTGAATAACTAATTTTTCAGATTGTTCCTCATTGGCATTAACTTTTTCTAATGCTGGTTTTTCCTCTGATTTTTCATTTTCAACTGATTTTGATTCTTGAGTTTTTTCAATATCTTTTGATTGATTGCCATCCGTGGAACTTGCTTTTTGAGCTTGCTCTAACATAGAGCTAAATGAAGATTCATCCGAAACATTGTTCAATCCTTGAACAGTTTGAGACTGATTTACATTTTGTGAGAAATCTAGAGTTGTCGGCTGAATATTCAAATGTAGCATTGGCATACCTCCGATGTAAATCACAGGAAGATGCCAAAAAACTAACTAAAGAGAGGTTGGCTTGTTTGCCATTTTTCGTTGAAGTTCTGCAACCCGTTCTGCTGGCATTAGAGATAACCAGTAAGATACCATGGAAGAAGTTCCTTCCTCTGATGCAATTTGATCAACCATACGAAGTGTGTCGATGATATCTTGATCATCCATTTCGTTCAAAATTGCTACAGCGTTGGCAGGAGCCATACCATTTAGGTTTTCTGCATTTTTCCTTATGTTTACACTTCTATCATCGTACATTTTTTGAATATTATTAAATGTTTTTTCCCGTTCCTCTTGAGAAATTCGTCGTTCCTCTAGTTCTTGGGCGATTTGAGTGTTTTCTTGTTCTAAGGCTAAAATGTCTAATTCGCGTTTATCAAGTTCTTCTGAGCGGATAGAAAGTTCTTCCAAGCGTTTTGCAAGACGTTCTTCGTCTAAGTCCGCTTTCAAAAGATCAGCATTTGAAATTTCAGTTACAGAAGTTTGAGGCTCTTTTCCTATCATTTGGTAAAAAGGAGCAAAGAATTTTTTTGCGTGGATAACACCAAGATAGTCAAACCAAAGCAATCCACCGAGAATTAGGATAATCACTAAAATCAATAAAACAACTGTTTTTCCTAAACTTTTTCCGAAACTCATTTTTACCGTCCTAGAAAATAACTTTCCATCATATAAAATAAACTATAATATTATAACAGATGAAGGCTTAAAATGTAAACATTCCTGCAATAGTAATTTCATAAGGCTTATTTTTATTCAATTTTTCACTATCAAAATAATAAGTAAAATCCACACCAAGCCTTGTACGCAAGTTTACCAAATTTCCAATTACAGGAGTTAGTTCAAAGAAAGCAGAGGCAGTAATTCCGTGAACTAAGTCGGTTTTGTTGTTCAAATCAGAGAATATTTCGATGAAATCTTCGTTTATATAATTTTCATAAGAAGTCTTGTAACGAAAATCATAAAAATAACTAGAAGTAACCGAAAATCTGTTTGTGTAAAAAGGAACAAGAGGCACTGATTTATGGATTTCAGCCGAGAACAAGGTTAGCTCTGCATCTCCAAGGAAAAATGACTGAAAATCAGGACAAAGATACGCAGAAACATTTAGAGGAAGATTTAAGGTAAATCCGTAAGGTGAATCAAAAGGCAACAAACGAGGAATCTTTACCATAGCATTATATCCCGAAAGATATAGAAAATTTTCAAAATAATCCCTTTGAAACAATAAAGATGCACCAAAACCGCCGTATATTCCCGTTAAAGAAAAACCTATCCTAGAAACTTTAGTCCATTCCAAAGAAGTTGGAATATTGTACAGTAGGTCATAACTTAAATTCCAAGTTAAATCATAAATTGAAAGAGGAAAGTCCACATTAAAATTAAAGGAAATATCAGTTTCCGAATATTTTAGACCTTTTTTATCATCATTGTCCAAAACTCCAGATATCACCATAGAAAAAAGATCTTCTATAGCGAAAGAAAAATGGGCATTCATCAAATCTTTTGAATATCCCACGCCAAAACCGATTACAGGAGTTTCAACAGGACTTTGCCAAAAAAGAGTAAAGCCCGGTAAAGAAGTTGCAGATTTTACAGTTAAAAGATTTTTTCCCGTCATATCGAAATTGGAAATCAAAGGGATAAAAACTGTTTTGTCAATGAAATCAGCATCTGAAAACTTTTTGGAATTTTCTAAAGCATTTTGATATTTATCATCAAGGGGATTAATAAAAGAATCTGAATCAGTTTCAGATTTCCCAAAAGTTACAAGATTTTCTAGTTGTTGGATTTTCTCTACAGAATGATAAAAATTGATATTACCAGTATCTGAATAATTTTCTAAATCCACAGGAGATGAAAAATCAAGCGGAATATTTTCAATAGAAGAAATTGTGTTATAAGTCAGCATCTGATTTAGGAAAATGTAGTTATCCCCGATTTTTACAGGATTTTGAATTCCACCAGAAATATCTTTTTGCTGATAAGAAATTTTTCCATCAACTATTTTTGCAACACGAGGAAGGCTGTAATCCTTTTCTACGTAACTAATTAGATATTCATTTTCAGAAACGTAACTTAAACTCAAAGGCTGAATATTTTCTGGCAATTTATAGGCATTTTCAAAAAAATAATAATCTAAATCATAGTTTGATTTTTGCAAATTTTCCAAAGGAATAGTTCCAATAAACCAATTTAAGTTTTCTTTTGCTAAAACTGTGATTTTGTCCTGATTTTTTGATTTTGTGATAGTAAAAACTTCTATATCTGAAAATTTTAGCCAAATATCATCATCAAATTCTTCTTTGGATAAAATGCTGTCTTTTAGCACAGTTTTTTCATCAATTTCATAATATTGAATAGAAGATTTGCTTTGAGATGATGTTAAACCAATAAGTAGCAATTTATCGTCGTAAGTGGAAAAAAATGGCAACCGAAAACCGGAAATGCTGCCTTCAAGAAAAAGTTTTTTCTGCATATCAAAGATAATAGTTTCGTATTGCATTTCGGAACTTAACTTTGTGATTGCTAAAAATCGCTCATCATCAGAAAGGGACAAATCCTCCACGGAAGTTGAGGTTAAAATCTTTTTTTGCTTTCCGTTTTTTAGAGAATAAATTGCATTATCATTATTTGAGTAGTAAATTGTTGTATTATTTACAGTTGTAAAACAAGTGATATTATCTTTTTTTGTTAAGTTAGTTTGATTTCCCTCTACAACTGGAAGCAAAGGGATGGTGTCTAAAAACTCAGTCCAAACAACTTTTAACTTTTTGCCATAAACTTTTTTGAAAGTTGTCTCTGTTAAAGTGGCTTTTGAAGCAAGAGTTTTCCAAAGTTCAGAGTATTTTTCCATTCCGTATTTTTCTTGTAGAAATTGATGAAAAGCGCCTCCAAAAATGTATGGATAATCCCCTACTCGATATTTGTCGTTTGCCCCGGAGGCTTCTTTCCAGTCTGGAAGATTGTTTTCAAGTTTGGCTTGTACCAAAATGTTTTTTGCATAACCTGAGTTTAAGCGACCTTCCCCAGTGGCACTTTCAAAAGATACAGTGGCGCCTTCTGAGAACACAGTTGGAGATGAAATTATGGTTGGAGATAGAAAATCACCAAAAATATTTCCAATAAATCGCCAAGTTTTGTTTTTCATGTTTAGAGTGACAGCGTGAACTAACTCGTGATAAAAAACTGATAAAATTGTGTCAGAGAAAACTGCAAGGCTTTGTCCGTCTGGAATTGTATCGTAAAGAACGATTCGATTGTATGGATAAGAAGTGAAATAGGCGTTTAAGGCTTGAATATCACTTCGAATTAACACGGGGATAGAAAGATTTGTTTCGGTGTTAAGTTTTTTTGCAATATCTTCGTATAACTGGTCAGCGTTTTCGTAAAGCAAAGTGGCAGTTTCCAAAGATTTTTGCTGGTAAATAATTTGGAAATATTTTGTATCAAGTTGATAAAAAGTTTTGTCTTCTTTTTTAGAGTCTTCTGCACATAATGCAAAAAGGGATAATAGGATTATAAATGTGGCTACTAATTTTTTCATAGGAGTAGTTTATGACAGATATGGGGCGGGTGTCAATGTGTGTTCTTTTTGGGAGGGGGAAGATGATTTAACCTATTTTCCCCCAACAAACTGAACTTACCCAACAAACCGTCCCTTTACATCATCACAAACCCAAAAACCGTAAACAAAACCATTGCAATTCCAGCGCCGATAAAACCGTATGGCATCTGTGAAATTCCATGCTCAAAATTATCGCAACCACAGGCAGCAGAACTTATAATCGTTGCATCAGAATAAAAACAAATATGACTACCAAAAACACCAGCAGAAAGTACTGCTGCAATGGCTAAAGGCGTATTCACACCAAGCGCTTGTGCAAGTGGAATAACAATTGGTAACGCAATAATATACAATCCCCAATTTGTACCTGTAATAAATTCAGTCAATCCTAAAATAATAAAAACAAACAAAGGCATTAACTGCGGAATATTACTCATCACAGGCAAAAGTGAATCAATTATAGTTTCAGTAAAATGGATTTTATCACTAGCATGACTGAACAAAAATGCAAGAACCATCAAAATCAATGGCAAAAGCATATTCTTTATCCCTTCTATAAAATAATCAGCAAATTCATTTGCAGTAAGAACTCCACGCCCCACATACAACAAATACATAAAAGCCAATGTGATAATTACACCTTTTTGCATATCAACGCCAGACAAAATTGTAGAAAGCAAAAGACACAAAATCGGAAGGATAAAATCAATCATCTTTCCCTCTGCTTTTTTATCATTGTCTTTGCCGCGAATATCAATTTTCTCTGAGCCCTCTGGTGCAATTGGACCACCATTCTTTACCCGATCATCTGCTGTTTTCATTCTGCCCATTGGTGGAATCACCCTAATAATCAACAAAAAAACAACAAGCAAAGCTGCCCAGGCATAAAAATTGAAAGGAATTGTTTTGATAAAATATTGAATTGCGTTTTCTTCTGTTGTTAAACCGTTTATAACCAAAAGACGTGATGCAAACACAGCCCATGTTGATATTGGCAAAAGTACGCAAACCGGAGCCGCTGTAGAATCCACAATATAAGTTAATTCTTCTCTAGAAACTTTTTGCTTGTCTGTAATAGGTGCCATACATGAACCTATTGTTAAACTATTTAAATAATCATCAATAAAAACAATTATCCCCAAAAGATATGTCCACAAAAGAGTTCCCACGCGAGTTTTTGTGTGCTTAGCTACAAAATTTCCAAAGGCAAAACTTCCACCAGTTTTTTCTATCAATTTGATGATACTGCCCATTAAGCCGCACACGATGATTAACCAACCAGTATTTTCTTCCATCATAACAGAGGTTAAACCTTGATTAAAGGATGTTAAAAAATTTCCTCTGTCTGCAAAAATAAAACACATAGTAGAAGCTAAAACCAAGGCCTCTAAAATTCGTTTTGTGGTAAAAATATATATTACAAGAAAAATTGCTGGAATAAATGCAAAAAATCCAATTGATTCGCCATTTGCTATAGAACTAGATGAAGGCAAAAAAACAGTTAATAAATATGTAAAACCTATTAAAACAATCCAGGTTATCCAAAAACGCAAGATGTTATTCTTAAAACTTTGTTGTCCGAGTTTGCCTATCAATGATTTT
This sequence comes from Treponemataceae bacterium, assembly GCA_045631425.1. Classification (GTDB taxonomy): domain Bacteria; phylum Spirochaetota; class Spirochaetia; order Treponematales; family Treponemataceae; genus Treponema_I. Next base: position 11,074 of record JAZQUR010000067.1, read on the forward strand.
CTCCAAATATCTATATAATTTAGAGTAACACCATTTTATATATTAAGCAAATTTTTTATTTTTTGGATATCTTTTTTTTTGGGGGGGGATAAAAAAAAGCACCTACCAGCCTGAGTTATCCTCAAGCCAAGAAGGTGCTTTTGAAGTAGAAAAATACTTCCTATCAAGTTAATACACTACTTAACAAGCAGCAACAGCTGTTCCAAGTGTAATATCACTATCAATAGTTAGGATTTCAAAATATAAGTGGCGTTGTGAAATTAGCACTTCATTCAAATATCCACGTAGTCTTTCTTGTAGATTGTGTGTCTTATAGAAAGTTGTACCATCACAAACGATACCAACTGGCAATGCTGCGCTTGTACCCTTTCCAGATTTAATTACAGAAGCAGCAATAATTGATGAAGCTAAACGTGCAGAGCGTTCTACAAATGCATCCAAAATTTCATACATTGTGTCTGCATCTTCTTGTGTACCCTTTGCAGCAATAGCGCCTAAAACTGTATCTGTCTTTCTTGGAGCATAGAAGAACTGATCCATATCTTTTAGTTCAAGTTTTCCCAAAGCAAGGATTTCTTTTGCAAATGCATCAGAGAAAAGCCCTTCTTTAGCAGCTGTTTTCAAAGCGATTCCAGCAACTGGTCCCAAATATGCACCAGAACACATTTTTTCCATAACGTACAAACCTGGAGTATTTGCTGTTTTATCAAATTCAATATCAAATTCAGAACGTTGAACTTTGTTAAAGTTTCCAGATTCACAAACAACGATTTGACTTGCTGGAGGTGGATTTCCCTTAGAATCTTTTAATCCGGCAATTTTCTTGATAGGATTTGATTCAATGTATGCAGCATTCATTCCTGTTCCAAGAATAAATCCAACGTAAGAAGAATATGCTCTACCTTCAATAGCGTTTGTAGCACCAGCCAATAAAGCAGCTGTTGTATCATTTAGAAGTGTGATTTTTTCCAGTTTGTTCCAGCCTCTTTCTTCTAGAGCTTTTGCTAAACATTCACCAACTAAAGAACCTTCAACTTCTTTTGCTTTGATTTCTTTAGAAAATCTGATAACCCGTCCGTCGCCGTCTGGTGTAATTTCCATAGCGTATGAAAAACAGAAACCAATGCGACTTGCTTTATTTTTCAAGTGGTCTAGGTTTTTAGCGATTGCTTCAAAAAAGTCTTTTTTAGAAAGTTCTTTTTCGATACCAGGCATTGAAGTTTTTTCTAGTTCTGAAATTGTAGAATTTCCGTTTTCATCAAATGTAACAAGGCATGAACGGAAGTTTGTTCCACCAGCGTCAATAACAATAACAGTTTGATTTTTTGGAGATGATTCAGGTGGTAATCCCCAAGTTGCAATCATTGGTTCTGAAGGATCCATAGAATCAAGAACACCAGGCCCAACATCCAATCCCTTTTCCATATCATAAAGTAGACTGTCGATTACAGTATTTACGTCATATCCTTTTGCAGAAAATCCATGACGATTTAAAAAAGCATTTACAGTTGAATGTACACTCATCATTAACTCCAAAAAATTTTGTAAAATATATCAATAATTTTACTCTTTTACGGAGGGATTTTCAACATTTTTCTAATTGATTTCTTATTTTATTTCCATTTCTTCTAAAAATTTGTAAATGCTTGGTTCTTTTATTGGACGGACAGCAAATCGTGGTGGATTAATAATAGAATTATGCTTTTCAATTTCATTTTCCATAGATTCGTATCCATCAAATTCTGTGGATTTAATAAAATCAGGATTTCCAAAAGCAAGTAATGAAAAATCTTCGTTAAAAACTGTTTCCTCTGGCAATTTTTCTATTTTTTGAGGATTTCGAATCAAGGTGCGATTTCCAACTGTGCATGTGTAAACGTATGAGCCAATTTGGATGTATTTTTCAAGCTCAACTTTTGAATCTTTATTTTCCTTATCAAGATAAAAATATGCAAGACTTTCCTCATATTCTTGATTTGTACGCCAATATTCGATTTTATAGAATACTTCACTTTGATTTTGGGGATTTTCTTGATTTTGAGGATTTTCTTGATTTTGGGGTAAAACCAAATATCCGTAGAGTTTTTCTAAACGTCGTGCGGGGCTTAGAGCAATATCTGTCATGTTGCTACATGGCATAAAATATCCTTGATTTTCACTTTCCGGTAAATATCCCTTTGGAAAAACTGATAAATCGCTTTTTCTGAAATATTCAAGATATAATCCACTGTTTAATGTGGCGGCAGTTATGGGTTCTGGATCTTTTTCAATTTGAAATTGTCCGTCATAAAAAAATCCGTAGTAGATTTTTACAGTTTCTGCAATGCCATTTTCTTTGTTTCTTCCTTGCAAAATATCATTTTCTTCAAATACTAAAAATTTATTTCCGTTTTCGTAAACGCCGTCTTCTATGAGTTTTATATTTTGATTTTCGTCTTGATTTTCAGTAAAATCGGAATTTTGAGAAAAAATTTGTGCTGCAAAAAGGCTTAACATCATAGTGAAAAATAATATTTTTTTCATATTATAATCTATCGACAAAAACATACATAAGATTTATATTTCATACATTATGAAAACCTACAAAAAAATATTTTTATCAGTAGTGTTAGGGATTTTTGCCCTATCATCAGTTTTAGCATTTGGTACTAAAGATGTAACTGCTTCGGTTGAACAAAATTCTTATCCTACAAGAATTGTTAGTCTTGGAGCTTCTGCAACAGAGATTTTGTTTGCAGTTGGGGCTGGAGAGCAAGTTGTTGCGCGTACAGATTTTTGTAATTTTCCCCCAGAAGCAAGTTCAATTCCATCTCTTGGTGGTTTTGATGGAAAAACTTTTAGCTTAGAATCAATTATTGCTTACAAACCAGATTTTGTAGTTTTATTTGCTGGAATGCACGATCATTTAATAGAGCCACTCCAAAAGTACGAAATCCAATATTTCCTTTCTGATGCAACTTCTATAGACAATGTTTTAGCTGAAATCCAAGAAATTGGAAAAATCACAGGTCACGAAGAAAATGCCATTGCTTTGGTCGAAGAAATCCAATCTTCCATTGAGAATTTAAGTTTAATCTCAAATAAAACTGTTTACTGGGAAGTTTGGAACGCTCCTTACATGACAATCGGCGGCACAAGTTTTATAAACGAGCTGATTTCAAAGGCCGGTGGAAAAAACATTTTTGCGGATGTAGAACAAGCTTATCCAAGTGTAAACGAAGAAAGCATTATTGCAAGAAATCCTGATGTGATTTTCATTCCTTCAGATTCTCCTGTAACTGTGGAAGATGTTAAAAATCGCTCTGGATGGCAAGATATTTCAGCTGTAAAAACTGATTCTATCTACAAAATCGACGCAGATATAACTTCTAGAGCCGGTCCTAGAATCAAGGACGCAATTTTACTTATCAACGAATTTTTAGCAAAATAGGTTTAGATGATGTCAGAAAAAAAACGAACTAGAATTGTTGTAATTTCTCTTTTTATGTTGCTTCCAATAGTTTTTGTTTTGGGATTACTTTTGGGAAGTGAAAGCATTTCCTTTTCTGACATCAAAACTGATAAATTTGCAAAAATCATTTTATTTGATATTCGCCTTCCACGAACCCTTTTGGCTATTTTGTGCGGAAGCCTTTTGGCTGGTTCTGGCGCCGTTTTTCAAGGATTTTTTAGAACTCCTTTGGCAGATTCTTCTATGCTAGGAGTTACAGCTGGCGCCGCTTTTGGTGCAACAATCGGCTCTGGGCTTGGACTTTGGATGCCTTTTGGAGCTTTTGTCGGCGCAATTTTAAGCATTATTTTGGTATTTTTTCTATCATGTGGTAGAAAATCTTCCCACGAACCAATTCGCTTACTTCTTGCAGGAAATGCAGTTAGCGTTTTTTTATCAGCCTTAACATCAGTTATTATGTTGGTTCGAGACAAAGAAATGTACAAACTTTATATGTGGACTTTGGGAAGTTTCAACGCAAAAGGTTATGATGAACTAAAATTTTTGATTATTCCTGCTATTATTTCTTATGTGCTTTTTTTATTTTGTATAAAACCTCTAGATTTGCTTTCTAGTGGAAATCTTACTGCTGAGGGGCTGGGGCTTGAAACAAAAAAAGTGCAGATTTTGTGCTTTGTGGCAGGTTCTATTGCGGCAGCTGCTGCTGTTTGTGCAGGTGGCGTTATCGGTTTTGTTGGTTTGATTTCGCCACATATCGTGAGAATTTTGTGTGGAAGTTCTTACAAGAAAATTATCCCAATATCACTTTTGGCTGGAGCAGTTTTTCTTGGAATAGTAGATATATTTTGTAGAACTGTGGCAGCTCCAACTGATATTCCAGCAGGAATTGTTACCAGTTTGATTGGAGCACCATTTTTTATCTTTGTTTTACTAAGCGGCAGAAAGCGAAAACACACTTTATAAGTTTTATATACAAGTTAGGGATTTTATGGAAAATAGTACAGTTTTGACATCAAATCAAGTATCAGAAAAAAAATCAGTTCTCAAGGTAGAAAATCTAAATGCGGCTTATGGCAAAAAATCTATTTTGAAGAATATAAACTTGGAGTTTTTTGAAAAATCTTTTAACTGTATTATTGGTGAAAACGGTTCTGGGAAATCAACTTTACTAAATATCCTTTGTGGAATCGAAAATCCTAGTTTGTCTATTTTGGATGGCAAGGTTTTTCTAAACTCAAAAGATATAAAATCCTACAAGAAAAATGAAATCGCGAAAAACATCTCTTTTTTGCCACAATCTGAGCATTACTCTTGGAATCATCTTGTGGAAGATGTGGTTTTGATGGGAAGATTTCCTTACTCAAAGGGATTTTTTGGATATACAAAAGAAGACAAAATCTATGGGGAAAAAGCTTTGGAAGAAGTTGGTATTTTGCATTTGAAAGATCGCTATATTTTTGAGCTTTCAGGCGGAGAATATCAACAAGTTTTGATAGCAAGAAGTTTGTGCCAAAATGCGAAAATCCTTGTTTTGGACGAACCTTTTACACATCTTGATATTTCAAAAGAGCACAAATTATTGCGTTTGCTAAAAAAACTAGTAGAAGAAAAAAATCTTTGCGTCATAATTATTATCCACGATATTAACCATGCGGCTTTATTTTCAGAAAATATGGTTATCCTAAAAGAAGGGGAAATCCTTGCCCAAGGCCAAGTGAAATCAGTTTTCACAAAGCAAAACCTAGATCTAGCCTTCGACAACGTATTTCATGTTATCTACCGCCCAGAAGTCAACGCCCTACAAGCCTTCCCTGGGTAATATTAGAAGAAATCTCTACTCAAAATACAAACTAAGTATTCCTTCTTCTAACTCTAAAGTGGATTTTGAAACGTATTTTTCTTTCACAGAAGTATTTTCAGTTTTTTGAATGTTGTTTATGTCCATCACAATTTGATTTGGGTTTCCTTTTAGCACCAAAATTCTGTGGGATAAACAAATTGCTTCTCGAATATCATGGGTCACCAGCAAAACTGTCTTATTTTCAGTTTTAGAAAGAGATAAAAAATCCTCCATAAGTTTTAGCTTAAGTCCCAAATCCTGCGATTGAAAAGCTTCGTCCAAAAGCATAAGGGAACTTGGAAAAGCAAAAGACCGAGCCATAGCTACACGCTGTTTTTCACCACCAGAAAGATTTTTCGGGAAATCCTCTTTTCTATCTAAAAGCCCAACCTGATTTAAGAAAAACTCCCCTCTTTCCACAATCTCAGATTTTGAAAATCCCTTAGAACCAAAATCCCAATTTTCCAAAGGAAGAGTCACATTTTCTAAAATAGTTTTCCATGGCAACAATCTTGGATTTTGAAACAAAAAAGAAGATAGCTTTTCTGTATTTGAAATATGTTTTAACAAAGTGGTTTTTCCCGCACCAGAAGGAGCGAGTATTGAAGTAATTTTTCCAGTTTCAATTTTCAAAGAAAAATTCTGATACAAAATCTTTGAGTCAAAACTGATATTCAAATCTTCAATCAACAAATTATTTTGTCCGCTTTGATTTTCAATGATTTTTTCATTAAGCATAACGATTTTTCCTTTTTTTGATAAAAACCGCTGCCACAGTTTCTAAAGCAAAACTTATCAAAATTATCGACATGGTGATAGCAAAAACGTCTACAGTTTCTATGTGAACTTTCGCAGTTTGCAAAGCAGAACCAACTGCTTGTTTTGGTAAACAAAGGATTTCAGCTGCAACCACAACTTTCCAGCTTAAACCAAAAGCGCTTAAGGCCCCAGAGAAAAAATAAGGCAACATTGATGGAATATAAAGATTTGTGAGAATTTGCTTTTTTGAAAAATTAAAAGCATGACACATTTCCAAAAGCTCTAAATCAACATTTTTGAAACCTGAAATTATAGAGGTTGTCATAATTGGCAATGTCATCAAAATCCCAATAAAAACTGGAACAGTGTTTGATTTAAACCAAAACAGAGTTAGTAAAATAAGGGAAACAACTGGTGTTGCTTTGATAATTGCAAGAGGCAACTTAAAAAAGTTCTCAAAAGCCTTGCTCAAACAACTTAAAATCCCAATGGAAAGTGAACACACAAAAGATAGGGAAAATGCCAAAAGACTTCGCAAAATCGTGGCGAGAAGATGTTTTCTAAAAGCAGATTCTGTTAATAATTGGAAAAATCTAGGGAAAACGTCAAAAGGAGAAGGTAAAATAAGTTCTGAATCAATTTTATAAGATAAAATCTTCCAAAAAATAATTATAGCCACTAAGGGGAAAATTATGATTTGGAAGAAATCTTTTATTTTTTGATTTTTAAGCAATTTTATAAACCAAAATAGAAAGCAGAATCAGGAAGTTTTCCACCAATAGCTTCTGGAGAATATTCTAAAAATATAGATAATAAACTTTCGATTTTTGATTTAGCATCTTTTGCATAAGTAAAAGCAAAATTTGCATTTGGAATTGCTTTTGCTGCAATCATAGCTTTTAATCCCAATGTGTATTTTTCTACAAGAGCACCAGCAGCAAGAGGATATTTATTTGTCCAGTAAATAGAATCTTTATATGCGTCTAAAAACTTTTGCACAGTTTCTGGATATTCAGAAGCAAATTTTGCATTGATTACAACAACTGTCATTGGGTAGTTGTCTTTTCCCCAAAGTTCTTGAATGTTTATAGCGCGTCTACAATTTTTTGCATTTGTACAAGCCACTGTTGCAAAAGGTTCTGGAACTAAAGCGTTTTGAATCTTTCCACTTGCGATAGCTGCAGCAATTTCTGCGTTTGGAATAGAAAAATCAAGTTCGATTCCGTCTTTTCCACCTTCAAGTGAAATCCCCTCTTTTGCAGCCAAGTAGCGAATCATATATTCTGGAGTTGCACCCTGTCCTGCAACAGTAAGTTTTTTCCCCTTCAATGAAGCTAAATCTGTAACTGTATCGTCTGTAGACACGATTGTAAGCATTCCTTCGCCTACAACAGCTCCCATCACAATAGCACCTTTATTTTTGTTATAAACTTTTGCAGCTGCGTTTGGTGGTAAAATCCCGATTTGAACTTCACCCTTTAGCAATTTTGGAAGCAAAACATCAGCAGATGCAACAACATCATAATTTGTTTCTTTTGCACCAATATCAGGCTTTGTTTCAAATAAATAAGCCATTCCTATTCCACTTGGCCCATTTAATGCAGAAATATTAACTTCTTCAGGTTGTTTTGCAAAACAAAATCCCACCAAAAGAGCAAATAACACAAACATAAAAGATTTTTTTAATTTCATTTTAATCTCCAAATTTATAGATTTTTTTATATTTTCATTATATCCCTGTTTTCGCAAAAATACTAGAATTTTCTTTTGATTTCAAAAGTCTAGCCACAAGGAAAATTATTGAGAAAAAAAGACATGTAAAAAATTTGTTAGAGTAGATATTCTTTGTTTCTTAGGCGGTCTTCAAATTCTTGAGAAGAAAGTGGCTTATCAAACAAATATCCTTGAATCATATCACAATTTAACTTTGACAAAATCTCATATTCGCTTTTTGACTCAACACCCTCAGCCAAAACAGACATATTCAAGTCTTTTGCCATCTTCACAATATTTTTAACAACTTTCAAAGACTTCTCTTTTGAATTCAATGTATCAATCAAAGATTTATCCAACTTGATAATATCAAAATCAAGATTTTGAAGCATGCTCAAAGAAGAATATCCAGAACCAAAGTCATCGATAGATGAAGAAATATTGCTCTTTCGTAGGATTTCTAGAGTTTTACGTAGTTTATCTTCTTTGTCTGTGTAAGTAGTTTCTGTAAACTCAATTTCCACAAAATGATGAGGAATATCCCATTTGTTGATGATTTCAAGAATTCGCCCTGCCACATCGTCTTTTTCAAAATGCAATTTTGAGAAGTTGATAGAAATCTTTACAGGTTCTACTCCATCATCAAGCCATTTTTTTATTTGCTGGCAAACTGATTCTAGAACGAAAAAGTCAATTCGAAGAATAAATCCGTTAGTTTCACAAATCGGAATAAACTCGCTTGGTGGATAATTTCTTCCATTTTTCTCCCAGCGGACGAGAGCTTCTGCACCAACAAGTTTTTTATCTTTTATATTAACTTTTGGCTGATACACAACAAATAATTCATCATTATCTATAGAATTAACCACATATCTTGATAATTTCAAAGTTGATATAACTCTATCTGACATTTCCTTATCAAAATATGCAACATCTTTGTTTTTGTTAGAGCGTGTAATCAAATATGCAGCAGCCACACGTTCTACAATTTGATTTGTAGAAGTTTCATTTCCTGTAATTTCATAAACCCCAGCACGAATGCGTAAATCCATGCGTTCTTCTTCGTTGATTTTTAGACGTTCAAGTTCAACTCGATTTACATAAAACAAAAACGAAGGAACATTATCTTTTTTTATAATTGCTATAAAATTATCACCATCTACGTGATATAATCTTTCGTCCTCATGGATTTTTATTTTAACAGAGGATACATAGTCAAAAAGAATTTTGTTTCCGCCCTCAAAGCCAAAACGACTGTTCACAAGAGAAAAGTTCTTAAGATTAAACTGAATAATGGCATAATTATTCAAGGTTTTGGCTTCAAAGCGTTTTTCAAGTTCTTCCATGAATATAACACGATTTGGCAAACCAGAAACTCTATCGGTGGTATAAAGACGTGTATTTTCATCCCTCTCGTATTGGCTACAGTTTTTTATTGTGTTGTAACCTAAGGCAATGGCTTTTGCCATTTTGTAACAAGATGAATATCCACATGCTTTACAATTCACAGTCTTAGACTCTGGTGTAGTTTTGTACATTGAAGTGAAAATTTCATCAATAATGGACTCTGGCACTTCAAAAGTTTGCTGATACAAATCGGTGTAAGTTCGTTTAAAATCCTTAAAATCCAAATCCTTAAATTTTTCGTAAAGTTTATTTTTTCTTTCTTCAGAGGAATCAGAGGTTAAAAATTTTTCTTTTAGTTTTTGATAATATTGAATTGAATCAGAGAAAGAATATCCTTTTCTAAAAACTCCTGTTCCTTGAATACATCCATTTTCACAGTGATATGTGTCAACAATCAATGATTCTGTATCATCCATCAATGAAGCGAAATTTCTTTTCGTGTCATAATTTCTAACAACATCACCTAGTTCTAAAATCACCTTATCAGAAGGCAAATATTTTGAAAGATTTTCTTTTAATCCACTTAAAAATGGATATGCAGCACTTATTGATTGATCGTCAATATCTGGAGTGATTTCTGGATATTTCTCAAAATCAACATTTTTCAAGCGAGAAAACAAGTGATTTATTGTTACGTTGTATTGAACAAGATTATTTGTATCTTCAGAGTCGATTTCAGTTTTTTTGGCGATACATGGACTGATATAAGCCAAAGAGCCTGTAAAGTTTTTGTATTTGCGTAAATAGGCCGCCAAACTCATCATAGGAGAATAAACTGGCACCAAATGTTTTAACATTGCAGGATTTGCTTTTTGAATTCCAGTTACAAAAGCCGAACATGGTTGTAGCACAAAACTTCTATTTGGGTTTTCATCAATATATTTTAAATATCCCCAAGTAGATATATCCAAGCCAAAACTTTCGTTAAAAAAATATTTTACACCGATTGATTTTAGATATCCTAAAATTTTCTTTGCTTTTTTTGGGTATAAAAGATAAAAAGATGATGAAACAATAACTGAAATATCTTTTTTTTCTGATAAATCTTGAAAGAAAAGATCTGTGTCGTCTATATATTCTCTAGCGTTGTGTTTACAAACGTTTAGACAGTAACCACAGTTTATGCATCTTTCAGAGTTTACTTCTACTCTGTTTTTCCCATTTCGAGTTACAGCTATAGAAGCACCTAAAATTGGACAAGATGCCACACATCTATTACAGCCTACACAATTTTCATTTGTAAAAATAATATCTTGAACTTTTTTTATAGACATCACACAACCACCAACACCATAGAATGATTCAAATGACGATTTCCAACTTGTTCACCCATAGAAGAAAAACCACTAAAATATGAGAAAAGATTTCCAATACTTGCAGCATATTCTTCGAGAATATTTATTTCGTCTAGAAAAACGGAGCGACCCTGACAGTGAATTAAAAATCCGATTTTAGCATCAGGACTTTCTGTTTTTATTTTTTTGAAAGTGTTTTCAAAAACAGAATTTATATCACCCGGTTCTAAAAGCATAACCTTTGTTTGATTAAATAAATGAGCGTTAAACTCAAGGGAACCGTCCTCAAACATTCGCCCAAAAGATGAAATCAAAAGTTTACCATCAACATATTTCCCAAATTGATAATAACTCATTTTTTCAGGGATTTCGGATATTGAGCATTTTAGGATTTTTGCCAAACCTTCAGCAGCTGGCATATTATTGATTTCAAGAACGGTATTATTTTTTATATTGATTGCTGTGATTAAAAGCTCGATTCCAGTTGGCTTATAAAAATGTTCTTCATAAATTTTGATTTGTGATTTTAAGCCTTTTATCATAACAAAAGCACTGGCGTTTTCATAAGATTTACCATTAAATCCTATGTAAGTTTTACGAATACCTTTTTTGAGTTCTTCTGGATCTAATCCTGCGTTTCCCCCAACTACAGGAATGTTATATTTTGAGCAAACGGAATTTAATGTTGTTAAAAGCAATTCTTCGCTCATGGAAAAAGCTGTAGACACAGAAATACAAACTGTATTTTCAGTAGAAGAAAGTTTTTTTACAGCATTTTCAACTCTATCTGCGTATTTCAGAGGATATCTATCGATTTCCAAAATGATATCGGCTGCGGTTTCTGTAACATCTTTAAATCCAAAACATGAAAATTGATTTCGTTTTAGACCACTTTTTGAATAGATATAATGGGAACTAGTTCCAACACAAATAGAATTTGGGAAACGCTTATATATCTTTTCTGTAACCTCTTGGATTTTTGAAAGAGGAGCGAAATAAAAGAGAATATCTGGATTATCAAAAGTAGATGTTGCTTCATTCAAAGCTAAGTCAACATCATCAAGTTTACTGTGACCTACAAAAAATGCCATAATTACCTAGCAAAATGATAACACGGAATTTGATAAACTAAAAGAAAAAATTATTTTTTTAGGGGTTTTATCATTAATTTTTCTTTGGTTTATCTTCTAGTTTCTTTACAGATACCAAAGGCTTATCATTTTTTGCTTCAACGATGATGGTGTCGCCAGTTTGTGCAGAGCCGTCTAAAATCAAGTTGGCGATAGGATCTTCGATTTCTCGCTGAATAAGACGTCGCATTGGTCTGGCGCCAAAAGCTGGTTCGTATCCTTTTGAGGTAAAATATTTTTTTCCACTAGGTTTTAGTTTGATTTTCAAACCTTTTTCAGACAAGCGATTTTCTAAATCTTTTATTTGATTATCAAAAATGGCTATAACTTCTTCTTCAGAAAGTGCGTTAAACACAACCACATCGTCGATACGGTTTAGCAACTCTGGAAGCAAGAGCTTTTTTAGTTCGTTTAGAGCATTTTCTTTTATTTGCTCGTAAGGCAACAATCCCTTTGTAACAGAACTAAATCCAAGTTGATTTTCAGTTGTAATCTCTCTAGCACCTGCATTACTTGTCATAATAATTACAGTATTTCTAAAGTTTACAGTGTGCCCAAGATTATCTGTAAGTTCCCCTTCTTCAAGGATTTGCAAAAGCAAGTTAAAAATATCTGTGTGTGCTTTTTCGATTTCATCAAGCAAAATAACAGAGTATGGATTTTTTCGAACTTTATCTGTTAAAACTCCACCTTCTTGATATCCCACATATCCTGGAGGCGCACCGATTAATCGAGAAACAGTATGCTTTTGCATAAATTCGCTCATATCAACTCGGATAAGAGATTCTTCTGAGCCAAACAAGAATTTTGCAAGAGTTTTCGCTAGTAAAGTTTTACCAACTCCAGTTGGTCCCAAAAAGATAAAAGAACCTTGTGGTCGCTTAAAAGATGAAACTCCGGCTCTAGCTCGGCGAACAGCTGAAGAAATAAGGCTAACTGCTTCGTTTTGACCGATTACAGTTTTGTGAAGTTCCTTTTCCATATTGATAAGGCGCTTTGTTTCTTCTGTATCAAGTTGATTTACAGGGATTCCAGTCATTAAAGACAGAACCACACAAACATCCTTTTCAGAAACAAGATTTCTCTCATTCCATTCTTTGTTGGAAGCCAAAATATTTTCTTGTTGAGCACGTAAATCTGTGATTTTATCTCGAGTTTCTGCCGCAAGTTCAAAATCCTGATTTTCGATAAAAATCTGCTTTTCTTCCTGTAAAAGAGAAATTTGCTTTTCTAGTTCTTTGTATTCTGGCGGTGTTTTTTCTTCTTGATTTTTTTTCATAGCGCCAGCTTCGTCTAGCAAATCGAAAGCCTTGTCTGGTAAAAATCTTTCTGTGATGTAGCGCTTTGAAAATTTCACGATTTGCTCAACAACGCCCTCTGCATATTTTACGTTGTGATATTCTTCGTATTTTTGGATAACACCTTTTAGAATATCAATAGTTTCTTCATCAGTTGGTTCTTCCACAGAAATCTTTTGAAATCTTCGTTCAAGAGCAGAATCTTTTTCAAAATATTTTACGTATTCTTCTTGGGTAGTTGCCCCGATGATTTGGATTTGTCCACGAGAAAGAGCTGGTTTTAGCATATTTCCAGCATCCATTGTGCCTTCAGATCGCCCTGCCCCTCGTAAATTGTGAATTTCATCAATAAAAATGATAATATCCTTTTTCTCTGTGATTTCTTTTATAATCTTTTGGATTCTTTCTTCAAAATCACCGCGATATTTTGTTCCAGCAATCAATGAGCCTAAATCTAAAACAAGGATTTTTTTGTTTAACAAGCTTTTTGGCACAGAACCTTCTACTATCCGTAGGGCAAGACCTTCCACAATTGCTGTTTTACCAACGCCTGGCTCTCCAACTAAAACTGGATTATTTTTGCTGCGACGGCTTAAAATCTGAATAATTCGTTCGATTTCTTTTTCACGACCGATAACAGGATCTAATTCTCCATTTTTTCCTTGCTCTGTTAAATCTTTACAATGTTCAGCAAGCAAACCTTCTTTTTGAGGTTCAGTTTTCCCTTTAAATCCACCTGCAAAAGCTTTTTCCTCTTGTTTTTGGTTATAGGATGATTGAGAACGCAATGAAACTGCTTCAACTGCTTGTCTTAGATTGTCGATTGTAATTGGAATTGCTGAAAAAAAGCGAGATGCAATGCTGTTTTCTTCGCGAACTGCCGCAAGTAGCAAATGCTCTGTTCCAACGTAATTTTTTCGTCCGATACGGGATTCGATATTTGCCACATCCACAATAGTTCTGAGGCGGCGACTTGGTGTAACTTCTTGTTTTGAGTCTAAACCGTTTCCTTGTGGAACGCCTTGTTCCAAAGCAAGTTGTAACATCAACACATTGATATTTAGATATGATAAAACCTCAAAAGCAAGACTATCGGGGTCAGCAATCAGTGCCAATAAAAGATGTTCAGGCAAAATCTGGGCATTGCCTCTTTTTTTTGCAACGCCATATGAAAGTGTTGATAATAATCTATGTGCTCTTGGAGATAATTCCTTATTCATAAAAAATCCTTGTAAATTATTAGCTGATTTTCAAATTGGTACACATCCAATTATCAAACCAAAGATACAGAAGAAATAGTTTCTTGTAAAACTAAAGCTCGTAATCTATCTGTTTGCTCATCAGGCTTTGTAACATCTTCTTCAAAAATAAAGTTTCCGTTACGAATTACAAATCCTAGGTGAGCTGGTTGAATTCGGTATAAAAGTGCAAAAAGCGTTGCATCATCAATTCCTGTAAAAAGATTGCAATTTTTTCCCAATTTTATAGCAGAAATAAGTTCCAATCCTTCAGGAAGAGAGATAAAACGACTATATTTGATAATTGCCAAAGCTCGATAAACTTTGTCTTTTAGAATTGTTTGTTTATTTTTCATCAAATCAAGGCGTGCTTCTCTTTCTGCTTCCAAAAGTTGATTTGCAACCGCTTCCATTTTTTGAAGTTGCTCACTTTCGCTAGCTGGATAACTTGCTTGAGTTACAATTCGATAATATGAGCCCAAAGATTTTGTGGTGGAATTTTGCTTATTTGAAAAACAGGCAAAAATGTCGTATCCACTTTGGGCGAGAGATTTGAAAATATTTTTTTCAAGGCCAGCAAAACTCAAAGCAGGAAGATGGAAAACCATAGAAATTTTCATTCCAGTTCCCATATCACGCAATCGAGAAGCAAGATAACCAAAATCTGCCATTCCTGCAAACTGCAAATAATCTTGTAACTTAGCATCGATAGAAGATAGCAACTCAAAATTAGACTGCAAACTTAATCCTGTAGAAAAAGTTGATAAATGCAAGTGATCCGTAGAATTGATTGTGCAAGACACTTTTCCATCAGAACGAATAACAACACCTGTGTCGTTTTTTTCAATCATATCTTGGGTGAGAACACCACGTTCGGCCAAAATCAATCTGCCAAGCAATTCAAGATTTCTGGTAGATAAACTTTGATAATCAGATGCGTTTTCAAATTGTGCAAAAGCATTAAAAATTTTTAGTTGAACTTTTTCTTTATCATCTTCTTTGAGTTTTTGAGGAAAAGGAAAATCCGCTAAATTTCTTGCAAGCCGAATTCTTGTAGAACAAATAACATCATCCTGATTTCCTTTTTCTGAGTACCAGGCTGGACTTGAAGTAATGTTATTCATTTTTGCTATCCAATTCCTTTATTTTATCTCTGAAAATTGCAGCATTTTCAAAATCCTCGATTGCTACATATCGTTCTAACTCTTTTTGTAACTTGGCGCGACTTTGCAAAAGTGAACATCCGTCTGCAATGTGTTTTGGAAATGTACCAGAATAAACTTGTTCAGGGTTTTTGCCCAAAACTTTTTTTATGTCATCTGCAAATTTTGTGTAGCAAACGGGGCAGCCCACAGTACGATATCGCTTAATATCTTGGAGAGAAGTTCCACAAACGTCGCAAAAAATAAAATCTTCCACAGATGTTGGATTTTTTTGAGGATTGAATTTATTTGAAAACATACCAAGAATTTTTGAAATTGGTATGTTTTTTGGATTAAAATCTTCTTGGTTTGGAGTTGGAATTCCTTTTTCCGCTGCACATTCCATGCATAAATGAAGTTCTTGTCTTTCACTTCCTCTGACTTCTTGCAAAAGAATAATTGCATCATTTACTTTGCAAATATCACATTTCATATTTTTTCTAAAACTCCAACACTATATCTTACGAATGATACTTATAGGTTTTTCCTTTGCTGCCTTTGAAGCAGGAATAATCGAAACTAAAACTGAAAGAATGATTGTTCCAAACAAAATTATCAAAATTTCTTTCCCCGGAATTGAAATAGGAATTGTTTCTAGATAATAAGCTGGGTCAAGCAAGGAAACTGGAATATATTCACTTCCATCCTTTATATAATATAACAACTTTGTGAATGTGTTAATGATTTTTTCAAAAAAACTTATAATCGAATTAATATTAACTGCGCACAAAATTCCAAGCGGAATACCAATCAAGGTTCCAAGCAATCCAGCAACTCCACCAGTTAAAACAAACACAGAGCCAATTCCCTTATTTGAAGCTCCCAAACTTTTTAAGATGGCAATATCTTTTCGTTTTTCCATAACCAGCATAACCAAAGCGGAGGAAACGTTTACAGAAGCAACTAAAACGATAAGGAACATTACAAACAAAAGCATTAACTTTGTGGATGCAAAATTTTCGTATTGAGAAGCATTTAATTCTTTCCAAGTATAAAGGGAAAATCCACTTGGCATTGATGTTTCAATGTCCAACATAGTTCGATAAAAACTATCATCAAATGGATCAGATGTTTCGATTCCAACACAAATGGAAGAAGCAGCTGTTGAAAGATATTCAAATCCACTTTCTAATGGGATAAAAACCCAAAGTGCATCAATTTCTTGATATCCACTTGAAACAATACCTTCAACTTTGAAAGTAGATATTTTTGGGATAATAGAACCTGTAAGTGAAGTTTTGGTTGAAATCAAACGAACTGTATCGCCTACAGAAACTCCAATAAGTTCCGCAATTTTCTTTCCGATTACACAAGATTTATTTGATGAAAAACTAGCACTACCCTCTATAACTTCTAGATATTCTGTAAAAGCTTTGTTCTCTGTAAAAAGTTTTGGTTCAATAGCCCGAACTGTAGCACCACTTCTCCCAGATTTTCCAGCAGCAAGAACAGTTCCTTGACGCTCGATATAAGTATTTAATACTTTTGGGTGTTTTTTTATGTTTTCAGCCACATCTTCCAAAACAAGCAAATTTTGCTCGTTATCAGGATATGTTCGAACTTGTGCAACTTGCAAATGAAAACTTGAAAGCCCAATAATACGGTTTGTAATTCCTTCAATCATTCCGTCAGTAACAATCAAAACCACTGTTAGAGGAATTAAACTTAAAGCAATACAAAAAACAGCACCTATCAAACTTTTTCGTGCATTTGTCAGAGCAGAATCTTTTGGTTTAATAATTCTTGAACAAATTAAGAAAATTGATGACAATTTCATAGAGTGATAATCTTTCCTTCTTTTATTGAATAACAAACATCTCCACGTTTTGTCAAAGAAGTGTCATGTGTTACTAAAACTAATGATTTATTATATTTTTCGGTAATAGAAAATAACAAATCAATTACAGAAGAAGCGTTTTCTGGATCAAGATTTCCAGTTGGTTCATCTGCCAAAATCAATTCTGGATTGTTAATCAATGCTCTCGCTACTGCTATTCGCTGTCTTTCCCCACCAGAAAGTTGACTTGGCAAGTGATTTGCACGATTTTCGAGGCCCACATCTTGAATCAAGCTTTTTGCTCTGTCGATGGCATCTTTTTTCTTCATTCCCGCCATATATGCTGGTAAAAAAATGTTTTCCAATGCAGTAAAATCTTTTAGCAAATAGTGAAATTGGAAAATCAATCCCAAGAATTTTGAGCGATATTCTGTAAGTTGATTTTCTTTTAACTCGTTGATTTTATATGGTCCAACTTGGATTTCACCTTTTGTAGCAGTTTCAAGGCCACCAATAATATTTAACAAAGTACTTTTTCCACAACCACTAGACCCTAAAATAATAGATTTAGTACCAGCTTCAATTTCCATATCTAAATCTTTGAGAATTGTTAAAGGTTCACCAACTCCCAAAAAAGTTTTTTCTAAGTTTTTTATTGAAATAATAGAATTACTCATCTCTTAACACCTCTGAAATAGAAGATTTCATAATATTTTTACTTGCAAGTAGTGCTGCAAAATATGAAGCTAAAACACCAAAAAGAGTTATTAACACAACTTCATAAGGAACTACTCTTGCAGGGATTTTTGAGTAGTACATAAAAATCGAGTTTGAAGCAATAAATGCTGCATTATCAGGATTTACAATCAAATTAAACAAATATGTGATTTTGCCTAATATCCATGAAAATCCGTAAAAAACGCCTTCCATATTGTAAGAAATCAAAAGTCCAATAATCAATCCTGGGATAGAACCTTTTACACCAGTCAACAAGCCCTGCATTGTGAAAATAAAGCGAGTATCCTTTTTTCCAGAACCTAGGGCTTGTAAAACTGCAATTTCTTCCCGGCGCTCGTAAACAAGTCGGCGCATAGAATTGTAAATATTTATAGCAACCACCACAAAAATTAAAAATGCTAAAAACATCAAAACGTTTTTTTCGATTTTTAATGCGCCAAAAAAAGAACGGTTGTAGCTTCGCCAAGATTCACAATTTAAGCCGGGAGCCTGATTCTCAATCTTCGCAATAATTCTCGCATCTTGATTTTGATTTTTAAGTTTTAAACAAGTGAGAGGCAAAACATCGTCACCAAGAAGACTTTGGGCAGTTTCAAGAGAAACAAAGGCAAAAGTCTGATTTATATCGCTGTATCCAGAAGTGAATGTTCCCACGATTGTAACATTTCGGTTTGCAGAAAAAAGCTCTGTATCGCTAGAACCAGAAATTGCTAACAAATTCACAGAATCCCCTACCCGCAAACCAAGGCGACGAGCAAGAGTAGAACCTAAAACACAAGAATAAGGCTCTGAAAGGTCGAACTTTCCAGAAACAATAGTCAACTCATCTTTGAAACCAGAGTCTACCTCTAAAATATTTGCAGGAACCCCGCGAAGCAAGGCTGGATACTGTCTAGAGCCATTTCCAACCATCAAAGTTTGAGCTTCATACATTTCGATAAATGTACGAATATCTTTTGATTTTGATATTTCCAAGTCTGAAAAGTCAAATTCTTTTGAAGGATTTTCAATTCTAACGTGGAAAGAACTAATTTCCATAATGGAGTCGATATATCCCATTTGAAAGCCGTTCATTACAGAAATAATCACGATAAGAGCCGCTACACCAAAAGCAATTCCTGCAGAAGCAAAAAAACTGTTGATTGCGTAACGTCCTGTACTATCCACTTTTGCAAATCGCTTTGCAACGTATAAAATCCAAGGCAAGTTTTTTTTCTCGTTGTATTTTTTCATCTATTTTCGCCTCAATTCTTTTCCCTGAAAATAAGTAATCTCTAACTTTTTTTGATTTTCTTCGTATTCTGTGTAAATCCTAATATCACCCTCAAAAAAAGTGTTTTCATAAAATTTCAAAGGTGATAAATAGATTTTTTCTTTTGTCTTAAATTGATTTTCAAAATAAAACTCATTTGTAAAGGTTTTTGACTCAGAATCAAATTCCACATATTCATAACGAATTTCATTTTCGGTAGTGGATTTTAGTTCATTTTCCACAAACTCATATTTTATTTCGATATTTTTTGATATGCGACCTTCTGAATCGTAAACATATTTTTGTTCGAAAAACATTTTATCATCAATATATGTTTGGCACAAAACCTCTTTTCCCGCATCAGAAAATTCTCGTTTTTCAGTTTTTGATTCTAAAAAATAAACAGTTTCTGAGGATAAAGGAAACATTGAACGTTCAGAATATGCGTAAGAAGTTTTTGAAATCATCTCTTCTGTGTTTATGTCCCAAGTAATCTTTAGAAGTAGACGTTTGTTTAAATCGTATTCTTTTCTGATTAGAGATTCATCAAGAACATAAGTATAAACAAGATTTTGATGATTTTTTTCTGAAATTGTAAAATTATCCTTGGTAAAGTTTTCTACATCTTCTGCAAAAGATAAAGTTAGTACGCAAAAAAAGCAGAAAACAAAAAATAATTTTATGCGTACCATGAAAATTAGTCCTCGATAAATTCTTTTGCAAAAGCTTCTGCAGAAAATGGAGCAATATCTTCGTAGTGTTCACCAGTACAAACAAAAGCTACAGGAATTCCAAGCTCTTTTCCAAGTGATATAACGATACCGCCTTTTGCAGTAGAATCATACTTTGTTAAAACAACAGCATCAACACCTACAGCATCATTAAAAACTTCGGCTTGGCGTAAAGCATTTTGTCCAGTTGTAGCATCCAATACAAGAATTTTTTTGTATGCACCTTCACTTGCTTTTTGACCTGCAATTCTATCAATTTTTTGAAGTTCCCGAACCAAGTTTTCTTTGTTGTGTAAACGTCCTGCAGTGTCAGCAAAAACTAAAGCACCACCATTAGCGGCGGCAGCAGAAGCGGCATCAAACACAACAGCAGAAGGATCTGCCCCACTTTGATGTGATACAATGCGTACACCAACTTTTTCAGCGTGGAAAGTAAGTTGTTCAATAGCAGCAGCTCTAAATGTATCAGCAGCAGCTAAAATTACATTGTGGCCGTTATCTTTAAAATATTTTGAAAGTTTTGCTGCAGTTGTGGTTTTTCCAGCACCATTTACGCCCAAAAGCATATAAATAGAAACTTGATTTTTATCAATTTCAAAATTGCAAGTTTTTATGTGACTCATTAAAAGAGTTTTTAATTCGTTTTTAATATCAGTTTCTTCAGTAAGTTTTTTTTCTTTACAGATTTTTTCAAGTTTTTCAGTTATTTCAAATGCTGTTTTTGCACCAATATCACCTTCGATAAGAGTATCTGTTAAATCATCAAAAAAATCTTGATTTGTATCTTTGTGAATTCCAAAAAGTTGTGCTAATTTTTTTCCAAAACCAAATTTTGCCATAATATTTCCTTTTAGTAATTTAGTATCAATTTTGTGGTAAAACCGTATTTGCAGTGTAAATATATCTTCCTAGTTGGATAATCATATTTATTCCAGCTACCAAAGATGTTCCGATGGATATTTTGTAAGCAGTTCTCCAGTTCAAATATCTTTCATACATTTCTTTGTTATATACACCAGAATTTATTGTATTAACAACATCTGTAAGCCTTCCGTCTGCATAAAATGAAAAAGGCAAAGTACTTAACAAAATACCATAAGAAGTATACATTCTTTTTCGAGCTTTTTCAATCAAATCAGTTGAGGATTCTGTCTTTATGATAACTGGTTTCATTGAACTTCCAGTTATTCTAAAAAATGTGCTAGCATATTGGGCGTCTTCTTCAGAAGCAGTTACAAGAGGAACTGTAAATTCTCCAAAAATCGGAAACTTAGTAGCTAAAAAAGTTGATTTTAGCTGTTCATCATCAAAAGTTATAGAATGTTTTATTCCACCTACATAAAGCCCAATTTCATCTGGAGAGATTTCAGCATTAGGCGGAATATCTAACTGAGCCACAAGTTCCACATCAGTTTCCTGAATCGGGCTTAAATTCACAGAATAATTGTATGTTTTGCCAGAATCTTCAAAAATATTTGTAAAATTTCTAGTTTCATATCCCGGTGCTTCTACAGAAAAACTATGTTCACCCTGTTGTAGCGCAAGATTTTCAACTTGATTTTTATAAATTGTGCCATCAATGGTGATAGTAACATTTGAGACGATTTCTTCAGGGAAAACCTGTACTGAAACTTGGATTTTATCCTTATTCATCAAAAATGATAAATAACTTTGGGCAATTTCCATGGCCATATCTTGAATTTCAGAATATGTTCCAACAGCACTAGCTTCCATAGAGAAAATTCCCTCAAAACTTTCTGTTTCTTCAAAATATTCCAATGGTAAAATCGTGATTTTTGATTTGATAAAAAGAAATCCGTTTTGTTCGATTACATTTCCAGAAAGAACAGCATCGATTTTCTTTGAATTTGACTCCTCTGTTAAAAGAAAAACGCTTTCTACAAATTTATCAGAAATTTCTATGATTTTAGATTTTTCTTCAAACTGAAAAGAGGATAAAAATTCTTTCTCATGTTTTTCGATTTCTTTGTAAGCATCATTGATTTTGATTTCGATTTGAGACAGTTCTTTCTTTTTTGAGTTTTTATCTGTAGATTTGAAAAAAAGTTGATCTTTTTCAGTTTGCAATTTGCTTAATTTTGAAATCAACTCTTTACTTTTTGATTTGTAGCTTTCTTCCCACTGGGCTTCTTGCTCTTCCAAAGTAATATCACGAGAAATGTTTTCTGGCAAAGATTCTAAAATCAATTTTGGAACAAGCTCTTGATATTCAGCCTTACCAGAAAATTTTTGAGGAGAAATAACCCATTTTTCAACATCACTAGAACTTGCTGATGCTGAAAAATTGGAGAAAAATGTAAAACATAAAATTGCTAGTAAAAATACTTTTTTAGCTTTTGATAGTTCCATAGCCGACTCTGATTATTCATCATCCTCGTCTGAACCGTCACCCATAGGAAGACCTTTCCATTGAGCAAACAAGAAGCTTTCGATAAATGGATCTAGATTTCCGTCCATTACACCTTGAATATTTCCGCTTTCATAACGAGTTCGCAAATCTTTTACCATTGTGTATGGTTGGAAAACATAAGAACGGATTTGGCTACCAAAAGAAATACCTTTTTTTTCTGATGCGAACTTAGAGTTTTCTTTTTCCCTTTCCGCTTTATAATATTCGTATAGACGAGCTTTAAGCATACTCATAGCTGTTTGACGGTTCATAAGTTGGCTTCGTTCAGTTTGACAAGCAACCACAATTCCAGTTGGAAGGTGGGTAAAACGCACAGCTGAGTCAGTTTTATTTACGTGTTGTCCACCAGCGCCACCAGCACGATATGTGTCTACTCGCAAATCTTCTGGGCGGATTTCAACTTCGATACTGTCATCCAAAACAGGGAAAACGTAAACGCTAGAAAATGATGTGTGACGTCTCGCGTTTGAGTCAAAAGGACTAATTCTAACCAAGCGATGAACACCAGCCTCGCCTTTTAGATATCCGTATGCATAATCGCCGTGAATTTGTAAAGTTACAGACTTAATTCCGCCTTCAGCTTCAAGTTCATCTACAACTTCAACTTTATATCCCTTTCTTTCAGCCCAGCGAGTGTACATACGCATAAGCATTTGAGCCCAGTCACAAGCTTCAGTTCCACCAGCACCAGCGTGAATTGTCAAGAATGCATCGTTTTTATCAACTTCATCAGATAAAAGATTGAGTAAACTTTGTTTTTCAAATTTTTCTTTTGCATCATTGTAAGATGTTTCAACTTCTGCAGATAGTTCTTCATCACCACTTTCTAAAGCAAGTTCGTAAGTAGCTTCGATATCTTCCATTTGAGAAATCAATTCTTTCCAAGGTTCAATTCGATTTTTTAGATATTTGATTTCGCCAAGAATTTTTTCGGCTTTTTTTGTGTCGTCCCAAAAGTTTGGTTCTCCACTTTGAGTTTCTAGGGCTTTGATTTTATTCTCTATTGTAGCAGAGTCAAAGACGCCCCCAAACATTTTGGATATCTTGTTTTAATTCTTGAATTGGCATTTTGTAATCTTCTAACATAATTATTCCTTATCTTTTGTGGGACGAAGCATGATTCTTTGCCATTTTTTTTGATTTAATGTAGTAATGGCAACCATACCTTCCACAGGATATTGATACATTCTGATTACATCATAATAATCAGTTACGCGATCCATATCTTTTTTCAAACTACTAAGATTTTTTTCCAAAAAGGAAGTACATTCATAACAAGAACGCTGAACTTTCTTAAAACCATATTGAGTTAAAATTGTAGCTAAAGCTCTTGCAGAATCAACTCCGCCTGGATCTAAAACAACAGAAACGAACATACTATACAATAAAATATTCATTATATCTTGTCAAACCATAAAATATGAAGCATTATAAATATATGGCACATTTTTCAAAAAAATTATTTTTAACTAGTTTTTTTATTTTTACATTATTTTCACTTTTTGGACAAAGCAATAATCCCTTTGCAAAAAATATCAATCTTTCTCTCGAAAAGGACAAATTGATATTAAACTGGGAAAATCCTGAAATCTATCAAACAAACTCTCAAATCGAAAAGATATTGATTTATAACGACAAAAAAGAGATTTTATCAAAAAATCAACTTACAAAAGAAAATCTTGTAGCAACCTTAGACAAAAACGCATCTCAATACATTATTTCTGATAAAAAATATTTTTCACCGTATTACGCAGTTATTTATCAATTTGCAGATAATTCTCTATTTGATATTTTGATAATTACTGAAAACACAACAATTTACAATAAAGATTTAGATGAAAAAATAACAAAATTGAAAAACTTTTCAGAAGTAAAAACACAAGAGCCAGAAAAATTAGTTGGGTTGGAAGAAGGAAAACTTAGAAGTACACCGCTCCCAACAATGAGTTTAGACGAAAATAAAGTAAATTCTTCAAAATCAAATAATGATAAAAATCTAGAAGTAAATCTTTACATATTTGATGAAGACAAATCCGAAAAAGCTATGGGGATATCCTACGAGTTAAATCAAATTATCTCAACATATTTTCCAAAAAGCCAATTTGATAAAGCGATTTCAGACTTTTCTGCACTTTTACAAAACAAACACGATTTAGAAACAACATCTCGCATCTATTTCTATCTTGGAGAATGCTATTATTTTTCAGAAAATTACATTGAAGCCCTAAATTGCTTTTTGCAATCAGAAAAATCTTATCCTGCTATTTCAAAAAAATGGCAACAATACGTTCTAAACAGTTTTAACTACTAAACTAATTCTGAATATTTCTTAGAAGTTGAAGTAATGCAGGTTCTTTTACAACAACAGAAGCTTCTTTTTCTTCAGCTTCTAGGCTTTCTTCTTCTGGAGGAGTAACTTCAACCACAGGAATCACATAATCCCCAATATTGATTTTGTCGTACAAACCTTTTTGAGCAATTGTACCAGAAGAAATATCTTCACCAATATTTTCTACTGTAAAAGTTCCTAAAATATCTTCTTCTGAAAATGTAATACCGATTCCAGAATCAGAAGTTTTGATTGCACCTTTTTTTACAATCAACCAATTTGTTACATTTTCAGTAAGTCCGTCTTTTTTTCCAATATCAACAAGAACATCAGAGTTTTTTCTGTTGAGAATCTTTCCGTAAGTTGGCAAAGATGCTTCGATTTTTTGCTGGAAATATCTTATAGCAGAAACAAATCTATCATTTCCCGTACGATAAACATTCCATTGAGCAGCATCTTTTCCAGTTCGTCCAGAATACATAGACAAAGTCGCTTTCACTTCTCTATCTGATTCAGTAAATGAAACCAAACAAAAATAGTCGTATTGCTTTTTTCGAGCATCAGCAAAGGCTGTTGTATAACTTTTTGCAACTGAAACATCTGCAAAACCATTTACTGTGTCAGACGAAATTAACAAATCCTTTAGATAATCCACTGCAATTTTTGTACTGTCAATGTGATACAACTCTGCTTTATCTTCAACAAAATACAAACCAATATTCCAGCGTTTTTTGTTTAGATAAAAAGGGTCAACATTCCACTTCAAACTTAATGTGTTAGATAATAAAGAATTATAACCTTCGATTGTATCCAAAATTTGCTGAGTTACAACGCCCTGCTCCACAACAAACTGTAATTGTGAAAGATAAGCTTCTTTATATCCGTCTGATAAAAGAAGTTCTGCATAAGCAAGACGTGCATCAGAATTCAAAGGATTTATTCGTAGTGCGCGACGATATTCATATCTGGCTTGAACTGAGTAAAATTTCTTTTCATAATCTTTTGCTTTTTCAAGGTGATATAAAGACCATTCTTCGCGACGAGGATCCTCAATATCAGTGATTTCTAAAGCCAATAATTCCAAAGCCGAACGCATGATTTCATCTTGAGGATCAATATCAAGTCCAGTTTGCCAGTAAGAAAGGGCATCCTCAAAATTATTCAATGCTTTAGAAGCTAAACCGCGTAAATACCAAGCAGAACTTTCATCACGATTTAAAGCAATGCGATATTTACAGATTTCAATACATTCTTCAAATCTTTGAGACTTATACAAAATGTCAGCCAAAAGCTTGTATGCTTCATCAAAGTTCTTTTTTAAGTGAATTGCAGTTCGTACACGAGACTCCGCTTGTTCTAAATCACCTTGCTGAACTGCTAAATATGCAGCGAAATAGTAAACTTCAGCGTTTCCGCTATGATATTTCAACGCTTGATTTATGTAATTATTTGTGGCTGTTTGATTTCCCAATTCATTTGAAACAAGCGCCAAAGATAACAAAGCTTTTTTATTTGTATTTTGACGAGATAATGCTTGTTTATACTCTTTTTCAGCTCCAGAAACTCTACCTTTTAGAATGTTTAACTCTGCAAGTCCAAAACGAGCATCAATATCATTTGGGAAAGAAACCAAAACTGATGAGAAAACTTCTTCTGCTTTAGAAAGATCCCCGAGCCCAATATAGCAAAAGCCTTCTAAATTTGCTAAATCCGAACGATTTTTTATATATTTTGAAGCAGAAGCCAAACTGTCTAACGCTAATTCGTATTCATCAATAGCGTAAAAACACTCTGCCAACTTAAAATAGGCTTCACCATAAGAAGAGTTTTGACGTGTCGCTTCAGTAAAATATTCAATAGCTCCATACCAGTCTTCTTTAAGTTGCAACTCTTTACCTTCGTTAAAATAAAAAGCTGCACTTTTTGCGGCAAAACAAAATCCACCACAAACAAATAAAAGTAAAACTGCTAGAAACTTTTGAAAACGATTATTCAATTTCATCATTCCTTTTTATAATTTTGATTTGATTGATTCTATGTCCTTCCATATCTTGAACAATAAAATCCAAACCATTCCAAGATGCTTTTTCAAACTTCGCTGGAATTTTTCCAAAAATATCAAAAACAAATCCACCTAAAGTATCAAATTCTTCATTAGGAATAGAAGTTTCGATTTTTTCGTTAAGGTCATCAATATTTACACGAGCGTCACACAACCAGAGATTTTCACCTACAGAAACAATATCTTCCTGTTCGTTATCAAACTCGTCCTGAATATCACCAACAATTTGCTCGATAATATCTTCCATACAAATTATTCCTGATATTCCGCCATATTCGTCGATAGCAATAGCAATGTGGATATGACGACGTTTAAACTCACGTAAAAGAGTGTCAATTCTCTTGGATTCTGGAACATAAAATGGCTTTCTGATAATTTTTTCTAAATCAATTGTTTCTTTTTTAGAAAAAGCAGTTATCAAATCTTTTACATAAAGAACACCAACAACATTATCAATGCTTTCTGAGTAAACAGGAAAACGAGAGTGTCCACTAGCAGCAATTTTTTCTAGCAATTCTTCTTGTGGAGTTCCCAATGGTAAAAAATCAACATCAATTCGAGGAATCATAACTTCTTTTACAGAAGTTTCAGACAAATCTTCGATTCCTTTTATCATGTCTTGCTTTTCTTCTAAAGCTAAATCTTCTAAACTTTGCTTATCTTTATCTTGTTTGTTTCCAAATAATGTCTTAAACAGCCCCATGTTAATTTATTTTATCCTTAATACTAATTAATAATTACTTTTTTGTCCAAAAGTAACAAAAGTTCTTCTTGTAGTTCAAGCATTTTTCTATCATCATCGGAACCACCTTCAAAAGTTCTATCCTTTGCGATATGTGCTTCTCCATGATCCATACCTGATAAATGTAGTATACCATGAATTAGCAATCTTTTCAGTTCGTTATCCAAAGAAACACCAAATTCTTTAGCATTTTTTGCAAAAGTTTCTAAACTGATTGCGATATCACCGGCAGAATACCATTTTCCATCTTCGTCTTCGTACTCTGTGCCATCTTCAAAAGATAAAATATCAGTTGGTGAATCAATGTCGCGGAAATCTTTGTTTAACTGTTGAATAAACCCATCGTCACAAAATAAAACAGACAATTCCCATCCGTCTTTTTTTTGATTTTGCAAAATTGTTTCAACAAATGGTTCGATTTCTGAAATCCATTCTGGTTCATTTATTTTTTCTGTAACAGAAACTAAAATTCTATTCATTATTTTTCCTTTATATTTTGAGAATTCTATAATTGAGCATCATTTTTTTGCTTGATTATAGTTTTTTCACTAATAACTTTGTCGCTATCATTTGATTTATCTGATACTGACACATTTTCAGGGTCTTTTTGATCAGGATATTTAATTCTAGAGTGATAGTGACCAGCAAGTGTAGTTACAAAAGAAGACTCGATTATACTTATTTCCCGGAAAGTCAAGTTTGAGTTTTCCAACTGTCCGTGTTCAAATTTTGACATCACCAATTCGTGAATAAACTTTTCAAGACGAGAAACAGACGGTTTTTCCAAAGTTCTACAAGCAGCTTCTACAGTATCGGCTAACATAACAACTGCAGCCTCTTTTGTTGTAGGTGGCTCACCTGTGTAAGAATATTCTGTTTCGGAAACTGTTTCATCTTGTTTTTTTGCAAGATTATAGAAATAAGAAATTACGCTGTTTCCATGGTGCTGTGCAATAATATCAATTACTTCTGATGGCAACTTTAGTGAGTGAGCTTTTTCCACACCTTTTTTCACATGACTTCTAATAACAGAAACTGACAAACTCGGATTAATGTCGTCGTGTTTATTTTCACCAGATTGATTTTCTACAAAGTATTCAGGTTGGTCAGCTTTCCCAATATCGTGATAGTAAGCCCCAACACGAGCCAAAAGTGGATTTGCTCCGATTTCAGAACAAGCGCTTTCAGCAAGATTTGCTACCATCATTGAGTGATTGTAGGTTCCTGAAGCAACCAAAGAAAGGCGGCGCATAATTGGACGATTTAAGTCTGATAAATCCATCAATCGGAAAACTGAAGCAGTATTTAACAATGATTCTAGAGGAGTTAAAAATCCTAAGGCTAGAATACAAGAAATAAATCCGTTAAAAGCAACTCCAAGTAAATCAAAAATAAAGCCATCTACTTGAGAATTCGTAAAAATCTTAATTGTAAGTAAAAATACAACATTTAAAATCGCAATTACAACTGCTGCAAAAAACATATCCAATCGTTTATCCATTTTGCGAACAACACGAATCACTGCTAAACATGAGCATAACTCAAAAATCGCAGGTACAGGACTAAAATCTGTGGCGTGAAAAATCGCGAAAAATAGTATAAATGAAAAGTAAACCGCTTCTCGTTGGCCATATAATATTGCGATAAGCATTACAACAAATGTTGCTGGAATAATTATTACAAGTGAAAAGTCTGTAGAAAAAGCAGGAAGCCGCTTTCCTATGGTTGTGATTCCATAAACCAAAACAAAAACTACAGAATAGAATATCAACTCTGAAATGCGTAAAGGTTTGTTCAAAAATCCCTTTGTAAATAAAAAAGTTATCAAAGCAGTAAGCAACATAAAATATAAAATTGCATTTGCAAAAGCTCTTGTATCAATATATTCTGGAGTTTCTGCTAGTTTTTCCAATTTTAAGAAAGCTTCCTCTGAAATGGGAAATCCTTTTTTTATGATAACTTCATCTTTTTTTATTTCAAAAGGATAAATACTGTCGCTATACACAGTCTTTTCTGCAATTACAGTTTTATCAGAAATTTGGCCAACTTCGTAGTCTTTCAATGAAAAGGATAATACCGTGTTAGAAGTTGCTACATCAAAAAATGCTATTGTCAAAACAGCAATGAACCATAATAGGTAAACAATAATTGAGGAAACGTGGGATTTGAAAAATGCACCTGCATCCTTAAATAATTCGTTTTTTTCGTTTGTCTTTTGTCTCATAGTATTTCTCTACAAATTGTACTTTTATTTTCCCCTTTCCGTCAATACAATATTTATTATCAACCTATCTATATGTTTTATAATAGTAATTTTTTTTGTTATCGTACACAATTTTGTTTTATACTAATATAGAATAAAATCTCCATATTTATCTTCTACTGTTGTTTTCATACTACTCATTGGCTTCCAAGCAACAGATAATGTGAAATATGGACTGTAATCATATCTATAAGGCTTTGAAGTTTTAATAAGTCGAGGTTCCAAGGTAAAACTAGAATTCAAAGTCCAGTCATGTAAATCATGAGATAAAGTCCATTTCAATTTTTTTAGCTTAAATCCAGAAGCATAACGTAATTTTTCATCCCAAAATGCAAATGAATCAAACAAGTCAATAAAAACATTTTTTTCACCAGGGATTTCAATTCCCATATCAACATAATCCTGAACATAACGGAAAATCACATCGTTTCGGCTTTCTGAAGAAAATGATAATTTTAACGCATCATTAATTTCAAACACTATTCCCTGAGAAAAAGAAAAATAGGAACTTGTTATTTGCACCAAATTAATTCTAAGTTCAGTGGCCAAAGTCGGTGCAAAGGAGATTTTATCTGATGCAAACTTCATTTTTTCTATTGAACTTGAATAATTTAATCGTAACTCATAAGGTAAAAACTCTTTATCTTTTACAATTTGCCATGTTCCATCTGTTGGAGAGAAAACGAAAGGATTTGTATAACTCATTGTATAGGCAAGAGTTAATCCCAAACCTTTTACCGAAGCAGAGAAATTATCTACGTGTTCATCTTCAATATTGTATTTAAAACTCTGACTAACTGTTAGATTTTTATCAAACAAGCTTAAAGAAGCACTTTGTGTAAATGGTTCAAAAACCCAAGTTTCATCAGTTTTTGATTTTTGCTTATATCCAAGAGAAAATCGCAAACTTGTAAGATATGGAAACTTAAAATCAAGGGAAACAGAATAAGAGTCAACCAAAGGTGGCAAGTTAGCAGTTAAAGTTAAACTTTCAGAAACTGCATTTCCAAATTGATTTGCAGAAATTGTTGTTGATAAATTGTTTTTTGTAACATAATCTTCATTCCATTCTGCTTTTTCATAATCCCACTCAGGATTTTCAATATCCCCATTAAACTTTGTTGTAAGAAGATTTATTGCGGTGTTCCAAGAAAATGAAAAATCTTTGAAAGCTTCCACAAATGTAAATGGCTTAATTTTTACAGAATTTGTATTTTTTATATCAATTTTGCGAGAGCTAAAGTCCGATTTTCGTATATTTTCAGTAGCTTTTACGTTCTTTTCTGCATATTCTTCATTTATAGTTGGATGTTCTTGATATACAGAATTGAAATTAAAAGAACTTTTTGTAGACAAGAAATCATTTTTTATAGAAAAGTTACTATTTACATCAAATGGCAAATTGTATTTCACAAATGACATTTTAATATTTGAAAGATCAATATCCTCTGGAGATTTGTATTCCTCTGAAAAATAATTGATTTCTGAGGAAAACTGAGGCTTTAGAGAATATGATA
>JAZQUR010000068.1:0-29753 GCA_045631425.1 Treponemataceae bacterium
TCTAAATACTTTATATACTGATAATATATTTTTGTCAATAAAATTAAGAAAAAAAAAGACCATCTACAAATAGACGGTCTATAAAACATTGATTGATTATTTATCTAATGCTTTTTTGATAAATCTTTGACGCACAGTAAAGAAGTTATTTGTTCCTTCTGTGTATAATGTATATTTTACGTATGGTTTACTCCAATAAGCTGGAACGTCCATAAAAAATGGAGTTGTATCAAAGTAAGACATCTTAGAATTATAGTTGTATTGTAAATCTTTGCTATTGATATAAGTTTCAATCATAGATTGCCACTGCTTGATTTTAGCAATACTGTTGTCGTCATCAAAGAAACTGTTTTCATCAGAAAATTTTCGCAAATATTCTCGGTACAATTCCATATATTCTGGGACTTGTAGCATTTTTTGGATAAGAGGTCTTTCACCATCTTTCAAATTTCCCCACAACAAAGGATTTTGAATACCAGAATTCACACCACAGTTGTTTATTCCCAAAACATTATCATAGTCATAAGGGATAAAATAGGCTTTTCCATCAGTATCAAAATAGAAGTAGAAGTTATTTTTATTTACCCAATAATCATCCCACATTCCAAGAATTACGTTTATAGCGTAAATTCGTAGAAGTAAGTCCCCATCAATTCTTTCTGTATAAAATCTCTTAATTTTTACAATATCGTCTTCATCGTTTCGGCCATCAATACAATTTGGTAACAATGTTAACTCAGTCATAAAAGCAGTTAATTGAGATTTTGCAGCCTTAAAGTCGTTATCACCTTTATAGTCATAGATATAAGTCTCTACATCAATTTTTTCGATATTTCCATTTACATCTAGAATAATATCTGAAGATTCTTCGCCAAAAACTCTTTGATTTCTTGGAACCTTAAAATCTGCCCCCCAAGAGCATTTCCAAAGATTTCCCTTATTACTTACAAGAGTTCCGCCACTTTGCTCTTCTGTCCGTTCTTTCAAAAACTGCTTTTTGATTTCTTCAATCATGGCGTAAACACCATAATCCACAGTTTCAAACTCAGTTGTATTGCCATCATTGTCTAAATCTAAATCATCAACAATTTGGATAACAAGCCTTGTGTAAGAAGCGCGAGGTGAAATCCACACCCCATTTTCTCGGAAAAGATTGTAGCCGTAAACTTCACGAACATAAGTTGGGTCATTTTTAAATCGTTTTAGAATAATGCCCTTCATACTGTTTGCAAGTTTTTTATCATCATCTGTCCATTCTTCAAAATCCAAGGAAAAATGAGATTGTACATATTTTCCAGTTTCTTCATCTTGAGGACGAATTCGGCTTGTATTTCCACGAATTCTAAAGCCAATATCCTTGAAAAACCACTCTTTATTGTCTTTTTTGAAATAAAAGCCTTTTGCAACAACACATTCTTCGTGCTCAAGATTGATATCACAATATTCAAGTTGTTTATTCCATTCTGAACGATCCAAAACTAGCACCATTTGACCAAGTTCATCTGGATTAAAAATTGTGTCTAAAGCTTCAGTTCGTGAGGAATATTCAGGATTTTTTTCTTCCCAATCTTCTCCCCAATATAAATATTTGCGATTAATAGAATTATCATCTAAGGTTGATGTTTGGATTTCTGTTTCAACATTTGTAGTTAAGCAACTAAACAAAGTTAAAGGGATAATAAAACATAGTAAACAAAGTAAAATTTTTGATTTCATAAAATCTCCTAGTAAAGCCAATGTGAATTATAACCTTGAAAAGTGTGTTTGTAAAATAATTTAAATGGAAAAAAATTAGAAAAGTTTTAGATTAGCAAAATCACTGTCAGAAAGACTTGCACCAGCGACAGAAACAACCGCTTCTGAAACAGAATTTGCAAGTTTACAAGCATCTTTTAGAGACTTTCCTCTTTTCATAGCGCAAATCAAAGCACCAATATGAGAATCTCCAGCCCCAATTGTATCCACTACCACAGTTTTTTTATCTTGATTTACAGGAACTATACCAGTTTCTATGTTGTCTTTCTTTGATGCATCAAGATAAAAACAGCCTTTTTCGCCTAAAGTGATTACCACGCTGGATTTTGAAAAACTGTTTAAATATTTTCCAGATTCGAAAATATCCCTTTGATTAGAGAATTCAAATGCTTCAACTTCATTTAGGTGAATAATTGGATTTAATGCAAAAATCCGATTTAAAAGATTTTTATCAATTTTTGTTAGACGAGGACCGGGAGCAAAAAAGATTTTTAGATTGTAGGAGGCAATATCTTCTAGCCAAGAAACAATTTCAGAGCCAGTTTTTTCTTCGATTTCTAATCCACAAATATATACGCTGTCAAAATCAGAAAAATCTAGATTTTTAACCCACTCTTTTGAAAAAAGATATTCAGCACCGTGATGTGATATAAAAGTTCGTTCGCCAGACTCTTCTACAAAGCAATAGCAACAACCATTTTCCATATCAGGAGTTTTTACAAAGATAGGGATATTTTTTTCGGTGAGTTTTTTTTCGACGTAATCCCCGAAAATACCAGAACCAACTGGCGAACACAAAACGTAGGGAGTTTTTGATTGTCTAAAAATTTCAGACACGTTAAAGGCACATCCGCCAAGACTCATTTTGTGGCTTGTAGTGTGAGTATCGCCTTGTGTAGTTGGCAAAGCATTTACACCAATAATTACGTCTAAAACTGTTGAACCGATAACGAGTGTCTTCTTCATAAATCAATTATAACCGAGAAGCAGCGTTTTCTGCTTGTAATTTGTTTGAATAAACTGATAAATCTGTTTCCATAAGCCAACCATCAGTAAATTTATACCAAATCAAATTGCTAGAATCTTCTTTTTTTTGGATAAAACGCCCTTCCACAAGAAAAACATCTCCACGTCTACTGTGGGCAATAATCTTTGATTCTAAAGTCGGCTCTGCTCTAAAAGCAGTATAAGGACTTGTTATCACTGCCCATTCGCCAGAAATCAATGAATCATCAATAGCTAACAAATTGGCTGGAACTCCCATCTTATTTTTAGAACAAGAAACAAAAAGCAAACATGTTAATAAAACTAATAATAACTTTTTCATTTTGATGCAAAATATTTTTTAACCTCAGGATAAATTTGCATATCAGAATCTACAAAATATAAACTTGGGATTTTTTCAAAAGGTACCCAAGCAGTTTCTGTATGCTCACTTAAAACCCATTGTATATTATCTAAGTCAGAAAATTCAACTTCAAAAGCTTTTAACAATACAGTTTTATCATTATGAGTGAAAGTTGATTCACAAATTGGATTTTTTACCACAATATTTGCGCCAAATTCTTCAAAAAATTCCCTTTTCAAAGCGATTTCTGGAGTTTCCCCTTCGTCAACTTTTCCACCAGGAAATTCCCAGCGATTTCCCATTGCCCCCACAGGAATACGTTTTGCAACAAAAACCAAATTGTCAACAACAACAATACCAGCCACAGAAATAGCCATATTAGAACACTCTCACTTGTGGTAGGATAAAATGCAATACGCCAACAATAAAAGCGAAAATTCCTACTAATTTTTTCCAATCAATAAAAATTGTTTGTAAAACAGGATTTAATCTAAGTTGATTTTTGCCATATTCTAGTGAAAAGTTTATTAGCAAACACATTCCACCAAGGATTCCAGCGATTGCAGGTAGTAAATCTCCAAGAAAAATCACGTCAGGTTGGCAAACAACAAAAAGTTTTACAATCCCAATGATAAATGAAGCAAATCCTAAAATCACCATGGAAATTTTCTTTTTTGGACCAAAAAACATTGAATTTGTAATTTTTCCTTCAAAAAACAAAAACAAACCAACTGAAATATTACACATAACAGACAAAAAATATATTTGAAACATAATTTATCCTCCTAGAATGCAGCAAACATTACTTAACTTCTGAATTTAATATATAAATATTATCGCAAAAATCAAGTTCACACTCCACTTTTTTTATTTCAAAATCAAGAAATGTACATCGAAAATATTTTTTTTCACCAGAATAAACTCCGGAGCTAAAATCAGAATTAACTAAATTATTATTTACATCATAAAGATTGAATTTTGCATAAACAAATTCTTCACGATTTTCATAATCCGCAGATGATGGGATTTCCAAACTACAATAAATGCTATCCTCAAACCTCATTGCATTTAGGGTGATTGTAAGATTTTCCACCTTTACAGTATTATCCTGTGGCACAAGATATGTAAAAATAAAAGACATAAAAACCAAACAAAGAATTGTTAAAAACATAAATTTCGATGATTTATTTCCAAACAAAGAATGAAACAAACCTTTCCCAGAATTTATGATTTTACCATCATAAAAATCTTTTACATTTTGAGGCGCATTTTCCAAACGTCTGCTTCTATCGTATCGAAAAATTAAAGTTTCTTCGTTGTTTTCTCTTGTTTCCATCAGTATTGCCTAACAGGTTTATTCAGCAAAAAAACTTGCGATAATGTTATCAGTTCGCCACCAAACAATTGAAGTTTTTTGACTATTTGAAAGCAAACCTGTTATGATTCCATTATTTGATAAAGAAATATTGTAATAAATCAATCCTTCATCGTTGATATTTAGATTACGTTTTACGATTTTTTCACCGTTTGGCGCAACCATCATTACTGAATATCCATCTCTATTTGCAAGAATAAAGAAATACCAACCAGATTCTGTAACGCCTAGAAAATCATAAGGAATATTGTAAACAACCTTGCTATATTCTGAAGAAATTGTTTCTTCGTAACTTGGAATAACTAAAGGTTCTTCATATTGTTCAGTTACGAGATTAAATGGATATAAATATGTTTTTTCATAATTAATACCAGATTGAACCTGAGAAGATGCATCATAAGTCATAAAACTATAATCAATTTGTAGATATAATTTTTGCTGATTGTAATCTGGAACAATTTTTCCAATAGAAGCAAAACTTTCAGATGATTTGTCGTTTTTCATCAAAGGAAGTTGGTCAAAATAAAATGGAATTGTATATTTCAAAAAGCCATCTTCAGAAAACCAATAAACAATATATTTATCCAAAGAAATACAAACTGTAATTAATTCGTTATTGTTTGTAGTGTAAATATCTTTGATAGTTGGAAATGGAATTCCCCCAGGTCCTTGCTGTCCGATGTAGTCGATAAAAGTTCCGTCTGCAGAAAATCGAAGAACAACTTGGCGTAAAAGTTGCCCGTTTTCAGAGTCAGTTTCGTATCGTTCTTCAGGAAGATAATCAACGATGTACAAATATTGACGTGCATCTGTAGAAATGCCGGTAATCGAATTAAAAGGATATTCGGTTGCTCTTTTGGTTGCAGCTTCTGTTGGAAAGCCAGTTTGAGCCACTTCAATATCAGATAATTGCAAAAATGATGGAACAGGATTTGTATCAGGATTGTACAAAACGCTTACCAAATCACCGTAAGATGAAAACTGATTTACTTTTTTAGAAGCACTATCTGCAATATAAAAAAATCCATCTCGCATTGTTAGAGAGGAAAAATAATCTGCTGGTTTTGAGGTATATAAATGAAATTCGTCTTCGTAGTTTCCATATTTTAATGAAAACAATTCTTCTGTTTTTAAATTTCCTACAACTGAATCTTTAGCACAAGAAAAAAATACAAAAGGAATAATCAAAGTTAAGAAAATAAGTTTAAGTTTCGTAGTATTTTTCATGATTTCCAAACAATTATTAAGTTAGTTTTGTTACGCTAAAAATCAACTTTTAGCGTAACATATTTTTCAAGATAATTAGCCAGCTTGAACTAGTGTAATTGCTGATGTTGTAACGATATCTTCAGCTGAACATCCGCGAGAAAGGTCACTAATTGGTTTTGCAAAACCTTGTAGAATAGGACCAAATGCATCTGCCCCAGCAAGACGTTGAACAAGCTTGTATCCAATGTTTCCAGCACCTAAATCTGGGAAAATAAGTGTGTTTACTTTTCCAGTAATTGGTGAGTTTGGAGCTTTTTTCTCTGTTACAGATGGAATCAAAGCTGCATCTGCTTGAAGTTCACCGTCTAAGCATAGTTCTGGGAATTTTTCTTTTGCAAGACGAGTTCCTTCTTGTACGCGAAGGATGTTTTCGTCCTTATTTCCACCAGAACCTTTTGTTGAGTAGCTCATCATTGCAACAACTGGTTCTGCACCTAACATCACTTTACATGAGTTTGCTGCAGCACCTGCGATATCTGCAAGTTGTTCTGCTGTAGGTGTTGGGATAACAGCACAGTCTGAGAAAATTAGAACGCCGTCAGCACCCCATTTTGGATTGTGTGTATCCATAACGAAGCATGAAGAAGCTGTTTTCATACCAGGAGCTGTTCCGATGATTGTTAAACCTGCACGTAAAACGTCTGCTGTTGAAGAAAGAGCACCTGCAACCATTGCATCAGCTTTTCCTAGGCGAACCATCATAGCACCAAAGCGTAAAAAGTGTTTTATATCGATAGCAGCTTGTTCTTCTGTCATGCCCTTCTTTTTGCGAAGTTCATAATATTCAGCTGCGAATTCTGCATTCCATTCTGAGTTTTCTGGGTCGATTAGGTCGATTCCAGCTAAGTCAACATTGTTTGCTGCAGCAACTTCTTTAATTTTGTCAATGTTACCAAGAAGAGTTACTTTAGAAGCAATTTTGTCTGCAATAATTTTTGCAGCAGCAATAATTGTTCTTTCTTCTGTTCCTTCTGGTAGAACTAAAGTGTTTTGAAGGGCACTAGCCTTTTTTTTCATTTCTTGAACAAAATCCATAAGTTCATTCCTTGTTATAAAGATTGAGGGATTTTTGCGTACAATCCCGAATATCAATTTGTATACTCTACTAGAATACTCTTATCTTTAAAAATAAGCAAGTTACCTATTGACCGAGGAACTAGTTGCAAGGTAAATTATCTATTATGTTTGAACAAAAAGAACTTGATTTTTTAGAATTAGAAGAAGATGAATTTGATACAGTTCTAGCAACTGATATTACATTTAATGGGAAAATTTCTTTTGCAAAACCTTTTATGATTAAAGGAAATATTTCTGGAACAATTTCTGCAACTAGCGATTTAGTAATTGATTCAACCGCTGTTGTAAAAGCTGATATCGAAGCAGAAAGAGTTTTGGTAAAAGGCAAAGTTGAGGGAAATATAATCGCAAAAAAAATAGTATTTGTTGCCTCAGTTGGCTCTGTAAAAGGTGATATTACAGCAAAACACGTTGTTCTAGAACCAGGAAGTACATTTTCTGGTAAATGTTCAATGGTGGAATAGTTTTTATCACACAAAAAATACGATATTTCATTTTCAGTTGATAATTTGATAATTTTTGTGGGATAAAATAACTAAACTCAAAATATCAACTTTTTAAACATTAACAAAAAAAATTATAGGACAAATAAAGTGAAAAAAATATTATTAACTTGTTTATTTTTATTGGTTTGTTTATCTGTATTTTCTCAAACAGAAAAACCAGATGCTCTAAAATTATACCGCGAAGGCAAATATGCTGAATCAATAGCTATTTGTATTCAAGAAATTCAAGATAACCCTGATAATCTTGATTCATACGCTGTTTTATGTTGGGGCTTAGTTGCAAATCGTCAATACTCAGAAGCAGAATATTGGGCTGAAAAAGGTCGACAAGTTTCAAAATACGACCCTCGTCTTGTAGAAATCCAAGCAGAAGCAAAATATTTCCTAGGACAAAATAACGCTGCACTATCACTTTTCCAAGAATATATTTCTCTTATCCCATCAAGTGGAAGCCGATTTGGTGAAGCTTACTACTTCATGGGTGAAATCTACATTCGTCAATCAAAATTTAACCACGCAGATATTGCTTTTACAACTGCTGTGAAAACTGAACCACTAAAAGACAACTGGTGGACAAGACTTGGTTACGCAAGAGAAATGGCTGGAACTTACGATTTAGCTTTAACAGCTTACGAACAAGCGCTAACTCTAAATCCATACAGAACAGAAGCAAAAACTGGAAAAGAAAGAGTATCTAAACTTCTACAATAAAATGCAATATAAAGTCCATTTTGAAACATTAGGATGTAAACTCAATCAAATCGAAAGTGAATCAATTGCAAAATCCTTTGTTACTTTCGGTTTTGATTGTACAATGGAAAGCATCACCGCTAAACATCAACTTTGCAAAAACACAATTCTTTGTATTATAAATACTTGTACAGTAACAAGCAAAGCTGAGCAAAAAGCACGACGCATTATCCGTCTGTTGTTGGAAAAATTTCCAAAAGCTTGTGTTGTTGTAACAGGATGTTACGCTGAAGTTGAATCTTCAAATATCGAAAAAATTGATTCTCGGATAGCTGTTCTAAAAGGCACTGCAAAAGATGCTCTTGCAGACTATCCAAAAATAATTCACGAATATCTTGAAAATCACCAAAACTACGATTCTGTGGATTTTGCAAACTTTCTTAAATCAAATTTTTCTCGTGTAACTCTAACCCACGCAACTTTTAGACTCTCTACAGATTCTTTTATACATCACTCTAGAGCTTCTATCAAAATTCAAGATGGATGTGGAAATAATTGTGCTTATTGTCGCATTCACATTGCGCGAGGAAAGCCAGTCTCCCTTGATGCAGAAGAAGTCATCTCTCGAGTTTTGCAGCTTGAAGAAGCAAATCAAAAAGAAGTTGTACTAACTGGAGTAAATCTAAGCCAATATCGCTCAAGATTCCGTGAAAATGATGTTGAAAAATACATTGATTTTGCAGATTTACTAAAAATCCTCATTGAAAAAACTTCTAAAATCAATTTTAGAATATCTAGCTTATATCCAGACCGAGTTGATGAAGAACTTGCGCCGATTTTAAGTCACGAGCGAGTTTGTCCACACTTCCATTTATCCGTTCAGTCAGGAAGCAACAATATTTTAAAATTGATGAATAGAACATACAAACGAGATGTGATTTTAGATGCTGTAAAACGACTTCGAGAAGCAAAACCAAACTGTTTTATCGCTTGTGACATAATTGCTGGTTTTCCAGGTGAAACTGATGAAGATTTTGAAGAATCTATGAAACTTTGCCAAGAATGTGATTTTACATGGGTTCACGCTTTCCCATTTTCACCACGTCCAGGAACTACAGCCTATTTCATGAAAAACAAAGTTCCAGAACATGTTTCAAAAAAACGGGTAAAACTTCTTACAGAATTTGCTACAAATAGCAAAAATCGATATTTATCTAATTTGATTTCAAAAGAAATCCCAGCTATCGTAGAAAAACGTCGATTTCCTGAAATCCGTGTTGTAACAAATAATTTTATCCACGTAAAAATCACTAATACAGAAGATTTTTCGGATGTGGATTTAGGCGGAAAACGGGTTACAATCAAAATCACAGAGCTATGTAACAATTCGTCCCAAACAGAAGCTCCTGAAGCCTACGGAATCATTTCAAAAATTCTATAATTATATATTCGCAAGAAATGATTATCCAAAAAAGTAAAAAATTTCAATAAATTTAATTTTTTTAGAAAATTATACCTTTTTTTTAAAAGCTACGTGTTATAATAAATGCATAACATTTTTGTATATTGTGCAATTTTATAAAATCTATACGATGGAGGAAAATATGCGTATAAGGGAAAAATTATTTCTTTTGATTTTATGTTTAGCAGTACTTTCTGTAACATCATGTGAAATGTTTACACATTCCATGTTTAAAGGTGCCGCTAGAGATTTATCAGAAACAATGGACAAAGTTTCCACAGATGACCTAATTTCATCAGGAGCTGATCCAAATGTTGTTAGTAATCCAGAAGCTGCAAAAGCAGCT
Source organism: Treponemataceae bacterium (assembly GCA_045631425.1). GTDB lineage: Bacteria > Spirochaetota > Spirochaetia > Treponematales > Treponemataceae > Treponema_I. The sequence goes on from JAZQUR010000068.1 coordinate 9,829, forward strand.
GTAGAGGCCCTTAGTAAAAGACCTGAGGAACTAGAAAATATTACAGTTGAACAAGCCGAAAATGTTCTAAATCTTGCTACATCAGCAGTTCTTCCAACTTCAACACTCATGGAAGTTCTTGACCAAGTTTTAAATCAAGAAACAGATGACGATACAAACACAGAAGGTTCATCAGAAGTATCAAACTTACTTGCTACAACACTTCTATCAACAATTCAAAATGCTCCTGAAATGGATACAAAAGCTGTTGAAATTGTACTTGAAAAAGAAGAAGTTTTAAAAGAAGGCGATTTAACAACTGTGGCTCTTGCAACTATTTCTTTAACAGCAACTGCAATGAAATCTGAAAATGTTGAATCAGAAGAAGCTCTACAAGAATCAATTTCTAGTGTTACAGAAAACATTGGAAAATTAACAGAAAATTCTGAAGACTTATCAAGTACAACACCAGAAGATTTTATTGAAGAAGCTCTTAAGGGTACAGAATTTGAAGATAACGATGCAATGAAAACTGCAATGAATGCTTTGTATTATTTAATGCAAAGAGATGATTTTGCAAATCTTTTAGGCGGCACTTCAAACGAAGAAAGCGAAGACCAATCTAATGTCTAATAAACGGAGGAATACAATGAAAAAAATATTAACTATTCTACTTTGTTTACTTATCTCTGTTTCTCTATTTGCTGTAGAAGATGTACGCTCAAAAGGTATGGGTGGATATCATATTACAGATTATTCAGATATTTATACACTAAAAAAGAATCCAGCTAGCCTTGCATTTTCTGGAAAGCATAAATTAATTTTAAATATTCAAATGGATGCAGCTGGTCCATTACAAGATATTTCTGAAATTGGTGAAGATCTTCTAGCACCAACAGAAAATTATGATAATTCAGAAAATTATGATGAAGAAGCTGCTTCAACTGATGCATCTGAAGAACTTGTAACAAAAGTTACATCACTCATCGAAAAAAACAATGGCTTTGCTACAAGTTGTAATATTTCACCATTTCTAAATTTTGGTTTTTCTAACAAAGGTTTTGGACTTCTAGTTTCAACTGATATTTATACTGATATTAATATTCCATCTGTTACTAATGTTGGTCTAAATGTTGGATTTAATGGAAATGCAGAATTAGGTTATGGCTTCAATTTTGATTTTGGTGCAAATGACATTGCTGTTGGTGTATCAGCTGATTTCTTTTCTAACTTACTTAACGTAGGATTTAAGGGATCTTTAACACAATTATTAGGTGATTCAGAATCAGAATCAGAAGAAACTGATATTTTAGATACTTTACCTATGACATCTATGAAGGGATTTTCAATAACATCTGGTCTACACTATCGTTATGCTGATTTCATAAATGTTGGTATTGTATGGGATAATATGATTTCAAGTACAAATACAGCAAATGTTTTAATTGATCCAGAAACTGAAGAAGTAACTTTTGATTTCGATAATGGAGTAAAATCAAAACTTGATTCAAAGCTTGCTGTAGGTTTTGGTGTAAAAGTTCCTATAAATTTCATTATTACATCATTAAACGTATATGTTGATCATGAAAATATTCTAGATTTTTTTGTTACAAATAAAATTGTAAAAAACCCTATTCTAGGATTAAATGCAGGTGTTGAAGCTGTTCTTCTAAAAGCATTTTCTTTTAGAGTTGGTATAAACGAATCATACTTAGCAGCAGGTGTTGGAGTTCGCTTAGGTTCATTCAATATTGATGCAGCTGTTTATGGAAGTGAATTAGGTCTAGAACCAGGTGATAGACCTCAATTAAACACTTCTATTTCTATTGCTTTCAGAAAATAAGCCTCTCACCAAAAAGACTGCTCTTTTGAGCAGTCTTTTTTTTAACTTTTTTTTAGAATTATCTATTGACATATTTTAATTTTAGTTATAATATAATCATACATTCAGCAATGAATATGGGCTACTAGCTCAGTAGGTAGAGCAACGCCCTTTTAAGGCGTGGGTCACAGGTTCGAATCCTGTGTAGCTCAGTAAGAGTACTAAGAAAACTTAGTACTCTTTTTTTTGTTTAAATCTCAGTTAAAGAATATAAGCTTTTACACAGGATTCGATCCGAAGTTAAAACGCAAGCAAGTGCGTAGCGTTTTAACAAGGCGGCCGGCGTAGACCGGCGAATCCTGTGTAGCTCAGAAAGAGTAATCAGAAAACTGGTTACTCTTTTTTTTGTTTAAATCTCAGTTAAAGAATATAAGCTTTTACACAGGATTCGAATGTGTAGCTCAGTAAGAGTATCAAGAAAACTTGATACTCTTTTTTTTTTGTTTAAATCTCAGTTAAAGAATATAAGCTTTTACACAGGATTCGAATGTGTAACTCAGTAAGAGTATCAAGAAAATTTGATACTCTTTTTTTTGTCTAAACTCCAAAAAACCGCCTTTCGAATTTACTTTTTACAAATCCCATGATACCATTATTTATATGGAAACAATATTTGGATATAAAATAATAAAAACATTAGGGAAAGGAAAAACAGGAACTTCTTATCTAGTACAAAAAGACGACAATCCTAATTTATTTGTTTTGAAAGTAATGAATACAGACATTCCTGACTACGAAAAACAACTTGAAATCTTCAAAAGCGAAAAACATTCCTACGAACGCATGAAAAATATCGGTGTGGGCGTACCAAAATTATTAGAATTTAACGAAGAAAAGCATTTTCTTTTAAAGGAATACATCGAAGGTGTTTGTGCCAGTGATTTAGCAGCAATTGGTTACGGCAATGATAAAGGCTTAACAGATTATCACTTTGAAAAAATTTTCAATATGCACAAAAGATTTAAAGAAATTGGAATCCACGTGGACTATTTCCCAGCAAATTTCATTTTCACAAAAGATAACGAAATCTACTGCATCGATTACGAATGTTATGACTACAATCAAGAGTGGGATTTTGTTGAATGGGGAATTTACTATTGGTTGAACAAAGCTGGTATGAAAGAACTTATTGAAAAGGGCGCTACAGAAAAACTAAACAAACCAGGAACTTTCAAACCCATCAACAAACCATTTGAAAAGATAAAAAGTGAACTAATAGCAAAATATCTATAACAAAACAAACTGATAGAAGCAAAAAAACGCCATCATCAGTTTGTTTATGCAAAAAAAAACGCATACAAAACTGTATGCGTTTTCTCGGGACCAGAGGGACTCGAACCCCCAACCTACTGCTTAGAAGGCAGTTGCTCTATCCAGATGAGCTATGGTCCCAAAGTTCAATCGAACTTTCAATATAATATATCTTAATCAAAAAAAAGTCAATAATTATTCAACATAATTAAAAATATTTTCAGCATAAACAATTTTTTATATTTATTCATAAAACTTGAAAAAATATAAAAATTTTGCATTTTTTTTCATTGAAATCATGACAAAAACTTCATTTTGCGTTAGACTAAATAATGTAAAATTTGATTTACTTTCAATCAACAACTTGTCTATGCTTTAATCATTTTTTACAAAAACCAAAATTGTTTGCAAATAATTAATGTGTAGATATAATCTAAAAAATGAAAAAAAATCTATTTTCCTCATTCTTTTTTGTATAATTTTTTATAATTATGCATACTCAGAGTTGGTATACTATCCTGAGGATTCAAACTACATAAAAACTGGATACACAATTAAAAATTTATGCTGGAATCCTTCTAATACAACTTTTGCATATACAGAAGGAAATCTTATATTAATACGAGATGTAAAAACTTTTAGCCTTATAAAATCTATCGAAATAGAAAATATTGAACAAATTATGTTTTCCCAGGAAGGAAAACCAGATAACGAAGTTCTACTTGCATTAACAAAAGACGGAAAACTTTCTACATATAATATTTCACAATCAACCCAACCAATTATTTCTTTAAATTACAATGATTTAAATACCCCCCCAATCAAAATTTTGATAAACAAATTACTTCAATATCATTTAGTAAAAACAGTAACTACATTGCTTTAGCAGACAAACAAAATGTTGTTACTTTGCTTTTTAAACTAAGATTTACCAATGACACCATTTCATACAAAACATTAGAACAAGAAGCAACAATTTATGACATAGAATTTTCTCCAAACACTTGGTATTTTGCTACAGCATCAAAAGATAATACTATTAAGATATATTCTACTGATGTTAATAATAATCTAAAATCTTTCACAACTATTCCTTTTTACTCAAACACAAATTCATCGTTTTGCTTTACTCAAGACTCAAAACAAATTATCTGTGCAACAAAAGATAAAGAATTTTCTATTTTCAACTTAAAAGGCGAAAAACAGTTTTCTATTAAAACACAAAACAGAATATTAAACATTTCAACTTTGAAAAATAATTCCTTAGTTGCTATACAAAATGATAAAAACCAAATAGAACTTTACAATCTTGAAACCAAAGAATACGAAGGCTATATTCCATCATACAGTTCATCACTTTTGACAGCATATGCTTTTAACAATGATTACACTTACATTTTATTGGGATATGATGACGGTTCTATCTATCGTCTTGATATACATAAAGTTTTTTTAGAACCAAACCAAGCACCAGCTGATATAAAAGTATTTAGTGGGAACAGTCTCCCTATTGATTCAGAAACCCAAACACTACAAGACGGTCAAGGTTCACAGGATAATGCAAAAATCGTTGGTTTATACGAACCAAATGCGCTTAAAGTTTATAAACAAAATAATAATGTGATTGTACCAAAAATAAGTTTAGGATTTTTAAATGCACCATTTTTACTAAATCCTTCACTTGGTGTGGAATATAGAAACTCCAAACTTTTTTCCCCTGCATATTTAGGAGGCGGATTAGATATTTTCACAGGATTTCCTAGAAAAAACTTCCCATTCACATACATGATAGGCGAAGAAGTTCAGCCAAATCCAATTATTATGGGTGGAAAAGTCTACGGCACCATAGGGATAATTTTCAGTCCCTGGCGTGGAGAGTTTTACGTGGTAACAGGTTTAGAACTTGGCTTAGAGATTTTATCTTTGGGATACTTTCCTAAAGGTGGATATTTGATTACAAATCCACACTTGGGATTTGCTACATCTGTTCTACTAGGTGGATTTTACAAAAACTTCCAATTTGCATTGGCTATAAATTACGACACAATAAATAAATTTTATTCAGAAATGTCAGTAGGATATCAAATAAACTTAAAAGAAAAGGAGAAGAAAAAAGATGAAGAAATCTTATAAAATTGTTACCCCCATTCTAGCAATTATCTTTATTTTATCCTTCTCTACCTTTTCTTGCAGTGATTCTTATAATGTATTGTTTGCAGATCTAAATGAAAATTTCATTGAAGTTGGAGATATAAAGCTTACTCCAAAAATTGGAGATGAAGATTTTAACGAAACAATGATGATTCCAAACTTTCAATATGCAATCAATGTAAATTCTACATTATATTTAACAGCACCAGAGGGTGCACATGAATATGATTGGAAAATAGAACTTCCATCAGAAACATCAAAAACTCGAACATTGATAAAACGATCTGTTAGTGAATCTACTACTCTAATTTATCAACCAACAAATATCATAAAGTTAGGGGTTCGATATGAACTTACTTTAATCGCAACAACAAAGGAGGGAACTGTATACACAGACGTAGCAGAATTAATTTTCTATGAATAAAGTAGTTTTAATTAAAAATTGTACAAAAAAAAGTTTGATATTAGTTTGTTTAACGATGATTTTTTCTCTTTTTAGCTGTTCTAATGTGTTATTAGACAATGATTTATCACAAAACCAAAATGAAGTTTTGGTTACTTTTTCTATAAACTCTAGAAATGGAAATTCTACTAGAACAATTTTACCAAAAAATATTTCAGAAGAAATAAATTCTGGAGATTATGTTTACATTCTATCTGGAAAATCTACTAGAGGTGAAACCATAGAAAAAGAATTTGAAACTGATTCTATAACTATAGCTCTTTCTCGCACCATATGGGAATTAAATTTAGAACTTTTTGAAAAAACTACTGAAACTGAAAAAGTTTTACTTATGGAAGATACCATTGTAGAAGATTTTTCTGATGGTATAAACTCCATAACTTTTTCATTGTCAGACAAAAAAGTTTCTAAAAAAACAAAAGGAGGTTGTGATTTAACAATTAAGTTTGCAGATAATGAAAACTCTGTAAACTCTGTTAAAGTTGAGTTGCTTAATATTTCTACGGGAACACCACAATACTCAAAAGACTTTGAGATTTCTACTGAAGACGGTCAAAAATCAATTAACTATGTGAATGATGAAATAACTCACGGTCAATACATTTTGAAAGTAGATTTTTATGATTCTAATAGTGAATTGTTGGCTTGTTGGTGTGATGTTTTGTTCATTGCCGCAGGATTAACTAGTACTACAGAAACTACTGTTTCAAATAACTTTTTTGGGACAAAACCAAGTGCTCCAAGTAATTTAACAGCAAAAAAAAATACTACTGATTCTACAGTTGATTTTTCTTGGACTGATAATTCTAACAATGAAAATCAATTTAACATTTATGTGTATAAATATGAATCAGAAGAGTCTACAGAAGGCACTCTTGTTGGAACATATTATGCTTTTGCAGGAGACACAACCTACTCTATAACTCTAGAATCTGGGATTTATGGGGCTAAAATCGCTTCTCAGAACAAATTTGGTGAATCTGAAGAAAGTTTAGAAACCAAATTTACAATTGAATGATTTTTAGGAACATTCTAAAAATCCACAAAATTTTACAAAACTGATTCTAAATCAGTAAAAATATTTCGGAGGAAAATATGAAAAACTTTTTTAAGATTACAAGTCTAATTTTGCTTGTATTATTTGCTGCAAGTTGTAGTAATGGTTTATTAACAACCTCTTACAACTCACAAACTAACGACAACGGTAAATGTTTAGTTTCTTTTAGCATAACAAACTTTCCAAATGCACGTACAATTTTGCCAACTGATCCAGAAGAAGATATGATTACAAAATTTAAAATCTCTGGAACATCTGGACGTGGTGAAACATATAATGATGAACTTTCATCTTCAGATGAAAAAGTAATGGTTCTTTCATATGCTCTTTGGGATTTAACTTTGGAAGCATATAACGGAGATAATTTAATTCTAAAAGGTAGAACAATTCAAGATTTATCAAATGGTGCAAGTGCCCCTATTACTTTTACCCTTTCAGAAAATGGTGTTGATACAAAAGGTGATGTAACTCTAAGTGGTACTTATGCAGACTTAACTCCATCTGTTGTTGATTACACTATCTCTGGACTATATGATATTCACACAGGTGAATTAGTTACTGGTACTACAGAAAAACAAGAAGAAACTGCTGGAAACTTTTCATATTCAACAACAACTCTTACACTAGCTCCAGGTGAATATATCTTCAAAGTACAACTTATGGGATATGGTGAAGATGATTCAATTGGTGGCGGTGATGACGTACAATATGGTGTTTGGTCAGACGTTGTAAAAGTAGCTCCTGGTAGAACAACAGAAAAAACAAATATAGCTATTCCAGAATCTGTACTAGGTTCACTTCCAGCTGATCCAGAAGATTTAATGGCTTACTTAGTAGACGGTTCTGAAAACAATGATGAAACTTACAAAGTAAATCTAAAATGGAATGATAATTCAAACAACGAAACTCACTTCCTAATCAAAGTATACGAATATTCTGACAAAGACACAAAGATTGACGCTGTAGTTGCAGAATACCAAGTTTTATCTTCAATCACAAAAACAGAAATTGATTTAAAACTTGGAAAACTATATGACGTTACAATCGAAGCTGTAAACAGACTTGGTTCAAGTGCATTTGTAGATAGAGATACAGCTACAGCGGCTGAAACAGGAGAAACAGCTTATGAATTTGCTTCTGATGATGCAAATTATAGAATTAACCGTTTTAAAATTACATATGATTTAAATGACGGTTCTTATGATGATGGCTCAAATACAAAACAAGGAATCCTAGTTAATTACCACACATTTGGTGCAACTCCAGTAACTCTACCTCAAAACGGAGTAAATAGCATTACAATCAAAAACGGAGAAAACCCTCTACAAAATTGGGTTAACTCTGATGATTCTAGTGCTGTAACAGATGCTGATGGAGTTACAGCTGGTATTCAATACGACGGTTTTGCAAACTTGGCTGTAACTGCAGTTTATGACTTAAGTTATGAGTTCAATGTAAAATTACCAGAATATGCAAAATACGAACTACCACTAGAAAACATTACTGTAACATTTGGCGGAGTTGAACAAGAAATAACAGACACAGACAACGCAATTGCAGCTCCTTTTGATGTTTCAGCTGGCAATGGTGGAAACAAAGACATCGTTCTAACAATTGCAACAACAAACAACTCTGATTCATCAATCGAATATGACAAATTCAAAGTTATCCTCGTTGGTGGAAACAAAACAAGTTCATTACCAATTGATTTAAATGGTAATTCTTACAAAATTAATACTAAAAATCTAGATTCTGCTAACTACATTATGGTTGCAATTGCAAAAGCAAAAGATACTAATGATTGGTATTCTTATAGCTTCTCATTCACAATCGCTCGCTAACCATTTAGCTCACTAGCCTCTTGCTTCCAGCAAGAGGTAAAAAAAACGCCCTCAAGATTTCACACAAAGTCTCAAGGGCGTTTTTCGTTTAAATTACTATAATTTTTCAATTATCCAATTGAGATAAAACCCAAACTAGCACATCGTTCATTACATCAGCTTTGTTAAACTCATTAAACAATTCGTGACGAGCTTCTGGGTACAATTTTAGAGTTACATCAGCCAAATCCAGTTTTTGATAAGCGTCGTAAAGATTTTTTACAGATTTTCCGTATTCACCAACAGGGTCGGCATCCCCCGCAATAATAAAAACCGGTAAATCTTTTGGGATTTTCTTCATATTCTTTTTCAAGTGAATATTAGTAAGTCCACCTAAAAAGTCATAGAAAAATTCGTTTGTAACTTTAAATCCACACAGTGGGTCTTCATCATATTTTTTTATAACTTCTTCATCTCGGCAAATCCAAGCAGAACTAGACTCAGACTCTATCCCCTTGTTATAGGAGCCAAAAACCAAACCATCCAAAAATGTACTTTTCGCTTTTTTTCCAAAACATTTTGTAATAAGCCCAGCAACTAATCGTCCAGAGCCAGCAAGTAACAAGCGAGGACCAGCAGAACCACACAAAACTACAGCATCAATTTCATTTCCGTATTTTTCCATAAAACACTGAGAAACAAAGGAACCAAAAGAGTGTGCAAGTAAAATCACCTTTTTACCAGGAAAATCCTCATGACATTTTCTAATCATTGTAGCCAAATCTTCCACTACCCGATTAAATCCGTCATCTTCAGCCAAAAAGCCAAGTTCATCTACAGATTCGGCAGTTTCTCCATGTCCACGATGATCGTGAGCATAAAAAGCTATTCCATTATCACACAAAAAATTAGCCAATTCTTCATAGCGCATAGCATATTCTGCCATACCATGACTTAACTGAACCACAGCTTTCACTTCACCTTCTGGAACAAAGGTATGCAAAGCCACATCTTTTCCATCTGACATCTTGATTTTAATAGTTTCTGCTTTCAAAACGACTCCTTATCTAAAACCAAAAAGAAAAATAAATTACATATTTTCATTTTATGTATAATTTATTATAATACTGATTACATGAAAATCAAAGCAGAAAAAATCGTTTTTGGTGGAGATTGTATCGGAAAAATTGATGGAAAGACAGTTTTTGTTTCCGGTATGCTACCAAATGAAGTTGGAAATATCAAAATTACTCAGTCAAAAAAAGACTACGACAAGGCAGTTGTAACAGAAATCACAGAACCATCTCCTTATCGTGTCGAACCTCAATGCAAATTTTATAATCTTTGTGGTGGATGCAATCTTCAAATCGCCACAGATGAATATCAAGTTCAGCTTAGAAAAGAGATTTTCACAGATTGTTTTCGCCGAAATCTACGAGATGATTTTGAAAAAGTTCCAGAAATCCAAGTTGTTTCTGCAAATAATTTTAGCTACAGAAACCGTTTCCAGTTTCAAAACGGCGGATTACAAGAAAAAGCCCAAAATAAAACTGTAAAAATTGATTTTTGCCCTATCGCGGTGGATAAAGTTAATTCTTTGCTCAAAAAAGATTTAATTCCAACAACAAAAGACAGACTTTTCGTTTTTGATGATAAAACTTCTCTAGACACAGAAAATTACACTGTAAAAGTTTTAGATTGTAATATCACATTTGATGTTCGGGGCTTTTTCCAATCAAATATTTCTATGTTGGAAAAAACAATTCCTTTTTTAATCAAAGATTTTGAAAAACTCCCTGAAAATGCAAGACTATTGGATATGTATTCTGGTGTTGGCACCCTTTCTTGTTTCGCCCAAAAGTATTTTTCAGAAATCTACCTCGTGGAACACAACAAAAAAGCCCTAGCCTTTGCAAAGGATAACCTTTCCAATAACAATTTCAAAAATAAAGCAAATAAAGTTTTAACATTTCCTCAAAGTGGCGAAAAGTTTGTTTCCACAAAATGGGCAAAACAACATTTTCACGTTTTAATTATTGATCCCCCACGTTCAGGAATTGAAAAACCTGTTTTGACTTGGATTCAAGAAAAAAAGATTCCGATTATTCGCTATCTTTCTTGTGATCCAGTTACTCACAGCCGAGATATAAAAAAACTTTTAGAAGCAGGTTACAAACTTAAAGAACTTTACTTGCTTGATTATTATCCTCAGACAAGTCATATCGAAAGTTTGTCCTACTTTGAATACGAGGAAAAATAATGCTTTTTTTCCAGGATAAAAAATCCAGAAAATGTTTTTTATCAGTTTTTCTCCTCTTTTTTGTGATTTCCCTTTTTTCCCAAACTTCTAGTGACGGCACAAAATATTCTCCAAGATTTGAAGTTGTTACTGGTGGCGAACCGATTACAAGTTTACATTCCACATCTTACGGTTTTGCTTTTATCAACGATGGACGGATTTTAACTGCCATATCAAATGATGGGGTAAAACTTTACGAACGAGGCTTAAAATCAAAAAGTTCCACTCTTTTAACAGTTACAAACAAGGACTTTTTCTACGTTATTTCTTCAAATTATAAGACTTTAGCATTATACAATCCTGATGGAGTTTTACTTTGGGAAAAAGAAGTTGATGAAAAACTCACTTCCAAACCTATAACAGGCTACGACGGCAGAGTTTTTGTCCATTCTGATAAAACTGCATACTGTTTTGGTATCAACGGTGAAGAAAAATGGTCTGTTAAAATCGAAAAAGGAATCACCCACAATCTAAAAATCCTAAATGATGGAAGCCTTTTATTTATCGGAAACGTGGAAAATGGCATGTCAAAGGCAACTCGTGTTTCACCCTACGGAGAACTTTTAGAAGATATTACTTTTGCAGGAAGTATAACTTACTCCACATCTATAGAAGACGGAGTTTTGCTTTTATTTTCTGATGGAACTGTGGGATTGTGTGCTGTAAAAAACAACAAAGCAGAAAGTTCTTGGTCCATAAAAAATGTGGTTTCAAAAGAAAAAACCGGGAACACTTTGCTAAAAGAACTTGAAAATCACAAAGCCCTAGTTTTATCAAATAATGGCAATTTTTCCATAATTGATTTAAGAAAGCATCAGGTTGATTTTTTCATATCCAACAAAAATATAAAGCCTAACTCTGTTTACAATGTATCAATTTATAGTGATACAAACAAATTCGTTATTCTTTCCAAAAATCCTTCTGAATATTTTTCTGTGGGATACAATTTTTCTGGAAACAAACTTTTTGACTTTTCTTATCCTTCCTCAAACAAAACAGAAGGAATTTATCTTTCAAGCGGAATTGTAGCTTTTGCCGACAAAGATTGGATTGTAAAAGGTTTTATGCCTTATCAAGATACACGAAAAATCACTCAAAATTTAACAAAATCCACATCAAAAAAATATCCAAATTTTCACAATGAAAGAGATTTTTTACCAGAAAGCCAATATTTAGACATTTTGAAAGCTGGAAATTACGGTTTTAGAGAAGAAGAGATTATAAATTACATTAAAGATTCTATGTATCAAATCACAACGAAAAATTCCATTGGTGGCGTGGTTGGTGTTACTGATTCAGAAATCTACAATTACCAAGAACTTATCACATTAATAAATCTTGCAGTTTACACTGGGGTTGATTTTTCAGATCAAATTGCAACAATTATTTCAACTTCAAATGATAGTGCTGTGTTAAAATCAGCCTTTACTTATGCTGCAATTTGTGGTTTCGACCCCAACTCCAGAATGATAAATGCAATAGAAAGCAAAATTTACCAGAATACATCTTTCAGAAAAGACGACGGATTTTATATAAAACTATGCGACGGAGTTTATAACATCTGTAAAACTATGGGAACTCCAGTTTTGTACAATCAAGGAAAAAAAATCCTTTCAAAAATGCTAACCATGAACTTTTCACAAGGGGTTAGAACCCATATTACATATACCTTAGACAAAATTATAAGTTTACAAATGTAATTTTCAGCGTTAAAATATATTATGTATTTCTATATCTTAATAAAAATACAAATCTTTTTTGAAAACTTTTGGAGTATAAAATGAAACGCCTTGTTCTATTATCAATGATTTTTCTTGCATTTTTTAGTTTAAATGCTTTGGAAGTAAATCAAACTGAATTACAAACTGTTAGCAACGACATTATAGAATTTATAAACTATACAGGACCTCATACCGTTATCAACACAAAAGATGAAATCGCTGGAATTGGTAAATCTCTTGGAGAAGAAGTTGCACCAGAAGTTGCAAATAATTTTTCAACTGGCGATAAAAACAAATATTACGTAATTCACGCTGTGGATTCATCTGTGAAATCAGGATTAGATGCTGATATTTTGATTTTGGGTAAAAATGCAAATGTTGACCACATTAAAAACCTTAGAACAATTATTTCTGCATATTTGACTTCTGCATACAACTATTCACAAAACGATGCTGATACACTTGCTGTTTTTATCACAGTTTACAACGCTGTATACAGAAATGATTTAAACACATTTAATTCAAAATATAAAGAAATCGTAACAAAAAATCTTACTCAAGAAAGTTGCGGTATCTCTGTAAATTATAAAGATTGGGCTGGAAACTCACAAATCCTTATCCCTCTACTAAACCCTGTTGATGGTGGATTAAGTACAATCGATACATCAATTATTTCTGATTCTACAGTTATCAAATCAATGCAAGAAGAAGATGAACGTGGCGTAGACGAACGCAAAAATCTTGTTGATATCAAAGAACGTGAAGCTGATATAGCCCAAGAAGAAGCAAAAGAAGCTCAAAAAGAAGCAACTGTAGCAAAACAAGAAGTTACAAAAGCTCAAGAAGAACTAAAGCAAGTTGAAGAAACAAAAAAGGAAGTTGAAAAAGAACTTGAAGAAGTAAAAGAAGAATTGGAAAAAAATCCAACTGATGAAAAACTTCAAGAAGCTGTAAAAGAAGCTGAAGAAAAAGTCGAAGAAGTAACACAACAAGTTGAAAAAGCAGAAGAAAAAATTGAAGAAGCTAAGGAAGTAGCAAAAGAAAAAGCTGAAGAAGCAAAAGAAGCTCAGACTTTCGCTGATAAAAAAGTAACTGAAGCTCAAACAGAAAGAACAAATATTGCTTCCGACCAGCAAAAAAATATTGAAGAAGCAAAAGCTGAAGCAAAAATGGTTACAACATACGGTTTGCAACTTGTTGATTCATCAAAATTACTTTCAAAACTTGTTTTTATGGATGTGGAAACTGGTAACATCGTAAAATCATCTCCTGTGCAAGTAATTAGAAATCGTACACTTGTTGCTACAAATAACGGTTTTGCTGCAATCGCTGGTGAAACAACTGGCAAAAATCAAGCAATCAGACTTGTTATCTTAGATAATGAAGATCTTGAAATCCAAATGCAAACAGAAGAAGATGTCGCTCCAAACGCTGTTTTAACTTATGCTGATGATTATTTATACACAGTTGTAAAAGCGAACTCAGGCTATGTTGTAGCAAAATATTCTAGTGATTTACGTTTACAAGCAAAATCCACACTAAATGTATTAGATGTAAGCCCTATCACTGTAACAGACAAAGGAATTGTTGTTACAGATTCTTATGGTGCTGTAAAATTGCTTTCAAAAACTGATTTAAGTACAATTACTTCTAGCGAAACAACTTATAGTTCAGCAAAATAAAAAAGATACTTATAGGAGAAAAAAAGAAAAATGGGAATCGCACCTCATATTAGAGAAAAAATGGAAGGTTCTTCTTTCATTAGAAAAATGTTTGAAGAAGGAATCGCACTAAAAAAGATTCACGGTGCAGACAAAGTTTACGATTTTAGTATTGGAAATCCAGACTTAGAGCCACCAAAAAAGATTTTAGACACAATTAAAGAACTTGCTCTTTCTGAAGACAAAGGCCGCCACGGATATATGCCAAATCCTGGTTTTGTGGAAACTCGTACCGCTATTGCTCAAAAAGTTTCAGAAGAACAAGGTGTTGCCCTAGATTTTTCACATACAGTTATGTCTGTAGGTGCTGCAGGTGCTTTGAACACTGTTTTCAAGTCAATTCTTTCACCGGGAGATGAAATCATCGTTCCTGCTCCATTTTTTGCAGAATACACTCGTTATGCAGAAAATCACGGTGGAACACTAGTTCCAGTTCCTACAAAAGAAGATTTTTCTTTAGATGTGGAAGCTATCAAAAATCGTCTTTCAGAAAAAACCGCTGGTGTTTTGATTAACTCACCAAACAACCCAACTGGTAAAATCTACTCAAAAGATGATATTGAAGCTCTTTCAAATGCACTAAAAGAATTTGGCGCAAAATCTGGAAGAACTCCATATCTTATCGCTGACGAACCATACAGAAAAATCGTATATGGTGGAAAAACGGTAACGCCTGTTTTCCCATACTATGAAAATGCTATCGTTGTTTCATCTTTTGCAAAGGATTTAAGTTTGCCAGGCGAACGTCTTGGATATATCGCTGTAAATCCAGCATGTGAAAATGTTGAAGAATTTATCCAAGCTTGTATTTTCTGTACAAGAACTTTGGGATATGTAAATGCTCCTGGATTTTTCCAACGGGTAATCGCAAAGGCTTGGGATGCAGAAGCTGATTATTCATCTTATGCAAAAAGACGTGATGCTTTAACTGATGTTTTGGATAACGCTAAAATCCAATACGCAGAACCAGAAGGCGCTTTCTATCTTTTCTGTAAGGCTCCAGAACCAAAACTTGCTGAAAATCAACTAAAACCAGGACAAACTTTAGACGGTGCATTCTGTGACCATCTAAAAAAATACTGCATTTTGGCTGTTCCAGGGAAAGGTTTTGGAAAAGAAGGATATTTCCGTCTTGCTTACTGTGTGTCATTTGACTCAATTATAAACAGTAAAGAACCTTTCGCAAAAGCCATGTCAGAATGGTAAAAACTTGATGTTTAGTTTTTTGTACTAATCATCAAGAAAATATAGCAATTTTTATCGGAGGTAATTATGAAAATATTAATGGTTACATCAGAGGCTGTACCTTTTGCCAAAACCGGCGGACTTGCAGATGCTGTTTCAGCTTTATCGATTGCTTTAACAGAACTTGGCCACGATGTGAGAATCATATTACCTCGATATTACAAAATCGACAGAGAAAAGCTTGAACTTTTGCCAGAACCTATGAGTGTTCACTGTGGTTTTGGCGAAGTTTGGACAGCTGTTTACAAATCAGTTTTGCCGGGGAAAACTCCTGTACCAGTTTATTTTATTGACCATGAGCAACTTTTCGGTCGGGACGGGATTTACGGCACTCCACAAGAAACTGATTTTCATGATAATCCAGAAAGATTTACATTATTGAGTCAAAGTGCTTTTCAATTATGTAGAAAACTAGATTGGATTCCTGATATTATCCACGCTCACGATTGGTCGGCTGCCCTAACCCCAGTTTTGCTAAAATTCAAAGAAAGATTTAATGGCTTTGAAAAAACTGCTAGTATTTTCACGATTCACAATCTTGGATATCAAGGGATTTATGGAAAACATAAATTTCACGTAACAGGCTTAGATTGGAACGTTTTTTATGCTGCTGGATTTGAAGATTATGATTCAATGAACTTTTTGAAAGCCGGTCTTATTTCAGCTGATTTTTTAACCACAGTGTCTCCAACATACGCAAAAGAAATCCAAAATTCAGCCTTTGGTTTTAGGATGGACGGAATTCTTCGTTACAGAAGCGAAAATCTTGTTGGTATTCTAAACGGTGTTGATACAAATGTTTGGAATCCCGCTATGGATAAAAGGATTGTTTCAAATTACACCGCAAAAACCATTGATAAAAAGGTGGAAAACAAACTTGCCCTTCAAGAAAAAATGGGCTTAGAGATAAATCCTGACATCCCTCTAATCGGGATAATTACACGGTTAGCGGACCAAAAGGGTATTTCAGAAATCTTTGCACCAACTTATGGTTGTGCATACAATATGTGTAAAGATATGAAAATACAATTTGCAATTCTTGGGTCTGGAGAATCTTGGTGCGAAAATGAAATCAGAACTCTACAATGTAATTTGCCAAATTTACGGGCTTTTATTGGTTATGATGACGGATTAAGCCATTTAATCGAAGCTGGAAGTGACTTTTTCCTTATGCCATCACGATACGAGCCATGTGGCTTAAATCAAATGTATTCACTACTTTACGGCACATTGCCAATTGTTAGAAGAACCGGCGGCCTTGCGGATACAGTCGAAAACTACAACGAAGCAACTGGGGACGGCACAGGCTTTATTTTGGATGATTTAACACCTCAAAGCATTTACGATACTGTCGGTTGGGCAATTTACGCTTGGTACAACAAAAAAGACCATATCGAAAAGATGAAAAAACGGGCCATGAATCAAAAATTCGGTTGGGATGAATCTGCAAAAAAATACGAAAATGTTTACGAGGAAGCTCTAAAAAACTTAAACTGAGATTTATTTAATATACATACGTTTTTTTTACTCTAAAAAGTAGGAGATTTTTTATGATAAATTTTATTACAAAAATTTTCAAAGCCTTAAACAGTAACTCTCATCCTGGAGAAATTGCTCATGCCATTTGTTGTGGTATGGTTTTAGGTTTTATGCCAAAAAACAATGCACTTTGGTATGTTTTATTCTTTTTACTTTGTTTCGTTAGAATTAACAAAGCTTGTTATTTGCTTTTTACCCTTTTATTTTCTTTGGTTACTCCATTTTTAGATCCATATTTTGATAAAATTGGATATGCAATATTGTCTTACGAGCCTTTTATTCCAACATACATAAAAATGCTTGAAATTCCATATTTACCACTTACAAAGTTTAATAACACAATTGTTATGGGAACTTTCGTTAGCGGAATTGCTTTGTACATTCCAGTTTACATCATTGCAAGATTGATTGTACGTTTGTGGCGTACTGTTATTCGTCGGGCATTTATCAACAGCAAATTTGTTGCAGGATTATATAAACTTCCTTTGATTTCAAAATTTGTTTCAGCAGCAAAGGAAATTAAATAGCAATTCTTGCTTTTATGGAGATATGAAAATGAAGAAAAATGATACAGATAAAACTATTGTTGAAAAATCAACTTCCTCTGATGCAACAATCATAAGCGAAAATTCAAAAGAAATTGAGAAAAAACCTAAAAAATCAAAAAAAGTTGCAAAAAAAAATGAGGCGAAAATCCCAAGAAAAAAACTTCCAAAAATTCTCAAGAAAAAATATAGCAAGAAAAATTTAGGAAAAAAACTTTTATCAAAAATATTTATCGCTGATGATAAAAAATATGTGGAATCACTTTTTGTTGAAACAAAAATCGGCAAAAAAGAAAAGGTATTTTTTGTCGTTCCAGAAGATAAAAAGTTTACAAAAGCAGAAATTAAACGTTTAAAACTCATTGTAAATGATGTAAAAAAACAAAAAGGTGCAATAAAACTCCTTCCATTGATTATTTTTGTTTTGATAGTTGCAAGTGTTTTTCTTTTTACAGATTTAATCTTGAAAATTGGATTAAAATCAACTTTGCAAAACTCTTTTAAAGCAAAAGCTAACATTGGTTACGTGCATTTAGACTATCTTGAATCATCCCTTGAAATCAAAAATCTTGAAGTAGCAAATAAAGATGCACCAATGACTAACCTATTTCAATTTGATGAGATTGTTATGGACATTGATATTAACCGTTTGCTTCAAAAATCAGTTGTAATTGATGAAATTACTGCAGTTGGATTTGCAACAGGTAAAGAACGTAAAACTTCTGGCCAGTTAATCATTAAAGAAAAGGTAAAAAAAGAAAAGCAGCCAAAAGAACAAAAAGAAGTAAAAGAAAAAACTTCAAAAGAAGGATTAATTAAGCCAGAATTGGTTGAAAATGCAAAATCCAGAATTACAACTGAATTACAAGGAATATTTGCAAAATTTGATCCAGATACAATTATTAAATCAGCATACAATAGTTTGCAAACTCCAGTTGTTTCAAAATCAATTTCTACAGAGCTAACAACTTTGATTCCATATTGGCAAAGTAAACCAGAAGAAATAAAAACTGAGGTCAACAGTTTTATAAAAGATGTTGAGAAAATTTCTAGTATAGACTTTACCAACATGAAAGATTTGAAAAAACTCCAAGAAAACATAGACACAATGTCTACAATTATAAAAAATGGAGAAAATTTATCGAATAAATTGCAATCAACATACAAAAAACTTGAGACAGATTACAACAATGTTTCAAAATACACAGCAAATTTGCAAAAGGCAATTCAAGCAGATACAAAACTTGCTAGTAATCTTACTTCTAACATTAAAAATTTCACACCACAAAATGGGATGAAACTTTTATCATCAACCGTAGAAGATTTTCTCAATAATACCGTAGGTGACTTTTATCCTACAATAAAAGAAGGACTTGCACTTGTAAATGAGATAAAATCAAAGATTCCTGTAAGTGAAAAAGAAGAAAAAGCTCCAGAAAAGAAAATTGAACGCTTAAAAGGAACTAATTTTACTTGGGGAAAAGAAGAAAAACCTAAATTTTACGTTGGTCTTGCACATGTTTCTGGTAGTGGGTTTGATATTCAAGCAAATCATCTATCAAATAATCCAAAGTTAGTGGATTATCCAATGTCTTTAGATGGAACATACACAATCTTAAATCGTCAAGACACTTTTAATGCAACTTTAGATTTGCGTGAAAACACAAAAAATCCAATGCTTTTTGCAAGTTATAACATTCCAACTTTGGAAACTAAAACTGACTTTTTAACTTCAAACTCAGTTTTGGATATTCAACTTACAGTAAATGATAATGAGAATATTTCTATCTACGGAAATGCAGTTTTAGATGATGCAAACTTTATTTTACCAACTTTTACACCAGAATTTGCTTACAATATTTGTGATAAAGCAGTTTCAAAGATTGATGAAACCTATCTTGGAATAAATGCAGAATTTTCAAACAATGGAAATCTTAAAGTTGGTGTAAATACAGACTTTGATAACAAGTTTATGAAAGAAATTACTGCCCTAGCAAATGCAGAATTAGCTTCTATCAAAGATAAAGCAACCAAGGAGATTTCTGCAAAACTAGAAGAATACTCTGCTCCAGTAAAAGCAAAAATTGAAGAATTTAACAAATATAAAGCTGAAATCGAAAATGCCAAAAAAGAATTGGAAAAGAAACTTGCAGAAGTTAAGGCAAAATCAGAAGAAGCAAAAAATAAACTTGTTGAATACGGAAAAAATCAAGCAGAGAGTTTAATCAACGATGCTGTGAATAAATACGTTG
>JAZQUR010000069.1:0-5807 GCA_045631425.1 Treponemataceae bacterium
AAAATAACAACATAGAAATAATCATATTTTTCATATAATAAGAATTCCCCATTAGATAACAACAAAAAAAATATTTTTCTTTATTTCAAAAAATATAAGACAATATTACAAACCAAAGAAACAGAAGAAATGATAATTGCAATTGTGCTCAACAAATTTAAACCTTTTTTGATTTGCTCAATTTCTGCAGATTGTTCTTTATCAAGAATATCTTTTTGCTTTATAAAATCATGAATAATTTGAATTGATTTTTCATTATTTTCAATTCTTTTTGACTGATCATTATCTAACAGACTTTTTTCTTTTAATTCAGATTTTAAACCAGAAATAGCTTCTTCTTGTTTTTGGTCAATAGAACCTTTATTATCTAATAGTGCTGAGAGTTCTTCCAATCGTTGTGATTGTGCTGCATCTATACGGTCTTTTTCAGAAAGAGAACTTGTAATATCTAAAAGTTTTTTATTTTGTTCTCTATTTTCTTTTCCCAAAGCTTCAATTTTTTCAGTTTGATTTTTATCAATTACCTCTACTTTATCTAACCGATCAGTGTTTTCAATTACTTGTGTCGTAAGGTTTTCTTGTCGAATCAGAATATCTTCTTGATTTTTTAACTGCAAAATAACATTTTCCATTTCTTGGTATGCTAGTTCAGAAATTTCTTCATTTGTTGCACCATTAAGTTTTTTTTCAATAGCTTGTACAGCTGTCCTGTTTACAACAATATTTGCACATCCCAACTGAAAGAGATATTTTGATGTTTCAGCAAGTTGTTTTTGAAAATCAAAAGACCTTCTCAGTGCTACTGTACTAACCTGCTGAGCTTCTGCTAACTGTTCTATTGCTTCTTGAGTGTCTTCAATAATTTCTTTTGTATTACCTGAGCGATGTTTAAAAATCCATTTACCAGTTTCCTCATATCTAGTCATTTGAGAATTTACGTATTTCATAGCTTTTTGTGCTGAGACTTCAGAATTTTCAACTTCTTTTTCAAGTTTTGAAATATACTCTATACTCTCAGATACAATTTTTGGGATATCATCTATATTTACAGAGATAACTCCATTTTCTGACCCTACATCATTTTCAATTATAAAAACTTCATTTTTATTCATCTTTTCCTTCCCCATTTTAGAATATAATTTAAATCTGAAATCAATCCAGGATTGCGTTTTTCAACTTCAACCATATCAATCTGCTGAATTTTTTCTAGGTTATCTTTTATATCATTCCATGATTCAGCAAAATAAATCATAGATTTTTCTGCTGTTGAACACATATCGTTTATGGCTTTTTCCGTATCAACTACCTCTATCCACATATCTTCCTGTAGATAGTACAACTTACAAACTTGCAACATATTGTTTTCTGCATTATATTGCATTCTCTCTTTAATAAGTTTTTGACGTTTTATTCCCATTCCAACATCTGTTCCAACTGCAATAACAAATCGTCCAATACCAACAAAGTTTACTTTTAAAATAAACTTGCTCCAAAAAGCAGGTGTTGTCGGTGGTCCTGCCTCAATTGCAGAACGGATTGCAGCATCCGCTAAATCTATGGCAGTGAAAGTACCAGACTCAATTGTTATCATTCTGGCAATAGTTCTATTGTTAAATGGGATAACATTCCTCCAATTAACAAGTTTCAAATCTTTATGAACTTTTAACTCACTTACAAGGTGACGAACAAAATAAAATGTTCTTACCATTATATCACCTAAAATCACAGGAATAGCTTGCCTACCAAGTTCAGATAGCAAAGCCAATTCATGTCTCATATCAAATCGTTCATTTGAAAATATTTCATTCACTACACCTGGTAATGGCGTAAGATTTAAAGGGGGAATACTGGATATTTCCTTAAACATTGATATAAATAATCCAGGGATCCCCATCCCATCTCTTCCTTTCCCTGCGGATGTACTAGAACCTGCCATATCACTCACAAGATGCCCAAGCCAATTATTAGCAATACTAAGAATTGTAATTGCCGCTGGCACTTCTGCTAAAGCAACTAATAATTTCTGAATTGGTTTTGGAAGTTTTTCATCAATTTCGCTCTTATATTTCGATTTTACATTAAACACTAGCCAAGTTAAAACTCCAGATATCACTATAGGAACCCACATTTGGAGCATTTCCTTCATGTCAGGTTTAGCCAATTTTACTGACCATTTACCATCTTTATTTGTAAATATACCAGCCCTAAAAAGAGTTCCAGCAACTGCAGCAACAAGACCTAAAACAGTTGGATGGTGAGCAAGATCATCTAAGTGATGTGTTGTTGCATCAACCCCAATACCTGCACCACTAAATAAATTATCAGAGGGTATTTTATATACCTCTTCAAGTTTCTTTATCGCTCTCTGTAACGCCTTCGATGTCCCATTTTCAGCATCAAAAGCTTTTATTTTATCATATTTATTTTCAAGCCCCTTAGATATTTTATCTTTCAAATCTTTTATATCAGAAGCAGATAATTTTTCACCTTTCTCTGTAGCTTTCTTCTTGGCATTTTCTATCGCTTTTTCAACAGTTTCTTTATTGCGTAATTTTTCAGCCTTCTGTTCTACATAGTTATTTACATTTTCTTTACTCTTTTTTAGAGCTTCATCATAATTAAATTCCCCAACAACAAACGAATCTATTAATCCACATAAAACACCGCTAGCAACTGCAATTGTATAATCCAATCCATCAGCATGATTAGTAAGTCTATCAATATCGATGTTTAAGTTGGCAATTTTTGCATTCAGTTCATCACTCTTTTCATCAAGTGCCGCTATTGCTTCTGCAATTTCTTTTCTTCTAGCATCCTTAAATTCTTCAGAGTTATAAGCAGGTAAAACATCATACTCAACAATGAAGTCTTCATCTACAGATTCCTGTCTTAGTGTAAGTAATTGTTTTTCTTCAGTAATCATTTCATCCCCTCTCAATACATCCCAAACACCGCAGAAACTTCCTCTTTCACCTGCTCTATCAACTCATCAGGTCCCAGCACCTTCACAGTTTTTCCTTGCCCAAGAACCCATCGTTTTACTTCGGGCAATTGAGTTGTTTCAAAACTTACCCAAACGCTGCCGTCTTCGCGTTGTTCGACTTTTTGATTTTTGTTCCAGCTGCGTTCAAGAGCAAAAGTACCGATTTCTGCGGAAATTAAAAGTTCTACTGTGTATTTTTTTGTGGCGCTGAGCCAGATTCCAATTTCTTTATCAAAATATTTGTCTGGGTTAAAATCCTCTGGAATATCAAATTCTTCTTTTGACTCTGTTACGTTTTGCATTCGGCTAAAATTAAAAACGCGAATATCTTTTTTATCGTGACAGAACCCCATAACATACCAATTCCCTTTTTGGCATACTGCGTGTAAAGGATTAATTCGTCTTGTCATCCAAGTTGTTTTTTGCAACGGACGATATTCAAAGTCCAAAACGTGTCGATTTTTTAGAGCAGAAAAAATCTTTGAAAAGTTTTCTGGATTGATTGTTCCCATTTGGTCGGGAATAAATGTTGTTTGATTTTGCAAAAATGATGAGTCCAAAGTAATTTTGTTAGGTAAACTCATTTCTATCTTTTTGAAAACCGAACGCAAATCATTTTCTAATGGAGTATTTCTGTATTGTTCCAAAAGTTGATCAAAAAGTGCTACTGAAAAAAGTTCGCCTTCACTTAAAGGAACACTTTTGATATAAAAATTTTCTTCTGTGTAATAATATCCATTTTTATATGCATCAAACTCAATTGGAGCTTTGTACATATCACGCATATACTCAATATCACGTTGAATTGTTCTACTTGAAACTTCTATTTTCTTTGAAAGACTCGTTGCATTTGGAAACTTGCCGCTTCGAATTTCTTCATCAATCTGAAGTAGCCGATAACGCTGAACTTTATTATTTCTCTTGTCCGACATGTTGATTACCTTTGTTTAATAATTTTATCACAGAACTACATAGATGTCTAATTATTTCTATAGATAATATTAAAACTTATCTTTTGATATTTTCATTCTACCACCCTCCCTACGTCAAGAAACTTCGGTGCTAAAAAAAATTCAAAAAAATCCCCAGCTCAGAAAAAATGTGATATTCCCACCATTTCAGGTCGGAAAAAGTGTATACTTTTGGCAAATTTAGCCCCGAAAAAATGTAATTCATAATTCTGAAAATATTTGTATAAAAACATCCCTTTGTACGCCATTTGTAATTTGTAACCTATCTCCCACTATCTCTACAGATTATAAATCATATCTCTATAGTTCTTTGTATCAATTTCTTTAGTATTTTATACTTATAACTATGGATATAAACCAACAAGAAAATTCCCAAAATGAAATTGAAGCTCAAGAACTAAAGGTGGCTACACGAATTCAAGAAGAACGACTGGCTCGAAAATTAAGTCAGTTGGATTTAGCCTTGGAAGCAGGAATTTCTCAGGGATATCTTGCCATGGTTGAATCTCACCAAAAAATTCCCACAATCACAACAATTTTTAAAATTGCCCGTGCCTTGAATATTAGTCCAACAGAACTTTTTGAAAAACAAGATATTGACCGCCAAGCAATCAAAAATCAAGTAATTCAATTAATTCAGAGCAAATTGTAATTTTCCCACCAGATTTTTACCTAAATTGAATTTTTCCGTTCGGTGAAATAACAATTTTACAACTTAATTCAATTTCTGTTTTTAATTTTTCTTTCATTTTTTCTTCAACTTCACTTTCTGCAATTTCTGGCTGAATATCATAAAAAAATTGTTTTTCTATAATTTTGATTTTTGATTGCAAAGTTTCTGCCAATTTTTGTGAAAAAAACAAAACTTCAAGTTGAGCAGATTTCCCAACTTTAGTTTCTGGCAAAACACAAATTATTTCAATTTCTTCTATTAACTTGCTCTTTTTCCAATAAGAAATGCTCCGTTCAATTTCAGATAGAGCTTGTTTCACCTTTTCAGAATCATTCGCAAAATCTGAATCAATTTTGTCTATAATGATTTTTAGTTTGGTATCACTTATTCCAAGATTAAATTTTTCTTCGAGTGAAGACTTATCTGATTTTATAATTTTTTCTTTTTTACTATCCGTCAAAAATCTAATCAGCCCAGGCACCAAAACTGTTCCCATAAACAAAGGAATTGGTCCACAAATTAAACCTACTGCACAAGGTATTGGTACTGCTGCTCCAAGAGTCCAAAGTTTTCTAATCATTTATTTTCTCCAATTTTACACTCTGATAAAGCATCTGAATTTTTCTTTTCGAAATTGTAGTTACTAGAATTTGTCTTTCTCGTCATTCTCAAAAAAAACTCCCCAAATAAAAGAAAAATCACTCCAGTTGCAAAGGAGTAAACTAAAAATCTATAAACTTCGTTAATTGAAAATATTTTCAAAACAGCCAAAACAAGTGTATTTCCCAAAAACTTTGTAAACAAAAATGACATCATTAAAACTATTCCTGAGAAAACAAGACTTTTTCTTATGGAAAGCCGAAAGATAATACACACTAATCCCATAAAAATTGCTTGAAATAACAAAAGTTTTTCAATATGAAAACAGGGAGCTGGTGACATTACGTAGAGCAGTAACAAAGGCAGTAAAAAAACATAAAGAATCCGTGACATACACATTTTATTCTCTAATGTTATGTTTTCCAGTTTTTCAAAAATTACATTAAAAAATCCTTTAGCTTTGAAGTGTACCCCATTTATTGGACACATTAACTAACGGACTTAAAGGACTTAGTTCTGTAATCAACAGGGCTGAGTCCTTTTAATTTTAACTTAATCCGTCTGTTGTTATAATAATCAA